>JBILOD010000086.1:0-10325 GCA_044374645.1 Pseudobdellovibrionaceae bacterium
ATCCCCCGGCAGTTCAGCCGCGGGTGGCACGTTAAAATTGGGCGAAGGAATAGGTCTCGGTCGGTAGTAAACCACCCTGTTTTTCGAATCCAAGTAATAAAACTTCGAGCGTATATCATAACCCCAAACTTTGGCTCCGGAAATGATTGGTGTTGCTTGCGCAAGAGTCTGACCTCCGAGTGAATGATTGATTTTTTCAAGTGGTGCATCCTTCATCACCGGAAGCTCAGATATTGAATGCAAGATCAATCGAGGAATATCATTTTGTGAAAGCACCATCTCACTCAATGTTTTGCGATAATTCTCAAAATTCGATTTAGTTTCATGATCTTGCCGCGGATAAACAATAACCAAAGGTATCTGTGCAAAGATGGATTCAGTTTGTTCTGGTCGCTGACCCCAGACAGGGTTGCCAAAGCTCGTGTGATCCGCCTGGATGACAAAGATCGTGCGCCTCCCCTCCGGAGAAGCTAGGATCGAATGCACGAATTTGGCCAATGATGCATCACTATACATAAAAGTCAGAAGACGTTCCGCCTCCCCGTCCACCAACGTTTTGGAGTGTTCTTTTAGAATCTTATGATAGCGATCCATTACTTCTGACTCCACTGTCGGTGGCACCACAAAGGGGCTATGTGTGGAGATCGTTACCATCACATTATACTCAGCTTGTTCCTGCGGCTTAAATTGATTGCGAATCAGCTCGTAAAACAGATGATCCGGGACTCCCCATCCCGGCCAGTCTATCTTATCTCTAATCTCTTGGCCGGAAATAAATGGAGTTTGTTGATCATTCAAAAAAACATTCTTTTTATCAAAGGCGGGATTAACACCATTGAAAAATCGTGTTTTAAATCCAAGTTGATTAAAAATTCTAGGTAAACAATCTAAATTTGTTCTCCCAAAATCACGGGTGATACTGAGTGCATAAGGCAGGGTCCCTAAACCACAGAGCGTTCCTGAAAGACCTTGGGTTGTCCGAACCCCCGCTTGATAGACCTGCTTAAAACCGACCACTCCATGGGAGTGACCAAGGCTCGAAGACTCGTAAAGTCCATTAAGGAAAGGGGCAACAATTTTTGGGGCCCCACTCATGCTATGATACAAATCATAGGAGCGAAAGCCCTCAAGCAAAATGTGCCAAATGATAGGTTTTTCATCTCCAAGGCCTGCCGCAATTTCATTGCTCATTGCCGCAATATCCCCACCCTTAGGTGTTTCCAGCAAGTCGCTCAGAGGTTCTTTCCATTGCTTAAGTCCCAAATGGGCCATCCCCTTTGCAATCGAATTGGATTCAGTTTTTAGATCCTGAAACCACTGAAAGACATTTCTTTGGGTTATGGAACCACTTTCTAAAATTGTGAACGGTGAGGACACTCGCTCCCGATCAATAAGAAGTGGAAAAATCTTTGGTGACCAGCAATATAAATTCAAAAAAATGACCGACCCAGCAAACAAGGAAAACGTATTCAACCACGGTGACAATGCCATTTTGAATTTGCGTTGTCTGACCCAAAATAAGAGTAGCCCTCCACAAAATAGTGGCAGAGAGCCCGTTATAAATGGCCACAAAAACTTGGAAGAAAACAAAGCACCAATATAACTTCTGAAAAAACTCTGGTCCCCCGAAGATTGAGTGAGATCAAAAAAAGTAGCGAACGCACCCCGCTCTATAAAAAAAAGTGCCGAACCAGCACATAACAACTGAACCAAAACCGCCAAAACCACGCTTACAATTCTAACAAAAGGAGTCCCAAACGTTTTTCTGCCCCAGAAAAGGTTGGCGGCATAAACCACCAAATTTAAAACGATGAATAGCAACAATAGATAACGCAAATCGAGAAAAATGCCCGTCCACAAAAAATCAGTGTTCGCTTGGTATTCCCAGATATCGGCCTGCAAAACCATTCGCATAGGAAACACTAATGCGACACCAATAAGTGTGCATTCCATGAGGAAGAGCGCCTGATTCAATAATCGCCTCCAAAGCCTCTCCAAATTAAACCAGCCAAAGTCGTTCATCTACCCACCTTCAATCAAAAATTATCCTACCAGAGTTTCTCTCAAACCAGAGACAGCCAGAACCCCATCTATTAAGTAAGCCCTAGGTAGTTTTATGGAATGCGAAAAACATTTTCAGTTCTGCCAATGCACTGAGAGGCGGTTTAGCTTGGAATAAATCACCGACGAGCGAAGTTCGCGGAGCTGAAAAGGTCAAGTGTAAAATTAAACTACCTATGGCCTCGTTAATATTATCAACTTAAATGCGGCAAATCGAGAAAAAAGCTACCGGCACTTTTTGAAAACGAGGGTGCGATAGTACCAAGATACCATTGAGTAGCCCAATCCTACCAGATAGCTATAGACCTCTTCTTTTTGCACATCCTCAATTGAATTCGCGAAAGTTTCCACCATGACAAGCTCTGGCGCATACTTAACCCAATCATTTGATTTGAGAACCTCTAGGTCCATTCCCTCAACATCGACCGAAAGCAAATCGATGGTTTGATCCTTATTTAAATGTTGCTGAAAAATATCAACAAGCCTCTGACTTTTCATCCGAGTTTGTGTTGGGGATTTATCGAACTGTTTTGCGACACCTTCCGCTTGCGCAGGAACACAAGTGTTTTCTGAGTTGAGGCCCCAAGATGAAAAAACTATTTCTCTTCCATCAATAGAAACAGCGGTCTGTAAATTGATGTCTTCGGGACGAAATACCCCGAAGAGTTTCATCGAATGCAAGGTGGCATCAATATTCACCCCCCTCCAACCTCTTTTATAAAGGTTATACGTATTGGAGAATTGTCGCGGATGGAATGCTCCAACATCGACATAAAATCCTGACGATTTATCCTTGAAATACTCCCTTAGAAATTGGTCCTCTCCGTACTGAGAGTAACACTCTTTTCGGTATGAGAGAAAAAGGTCCGCCAGCAATTTGGCCTTAGTGACCAATGAATTATTCAATTTAGATTTAACAAAATACTTAAGCCGATTCAGAATCATTGGATCCACCCTTAACACTAAAATTTATAGTTCCATAGCTTATCAGGACTCATCCATAAAAGCGAATAAATTGGTAAATCAGGTCTGAACCCGCCTGTGAATGAAAAAAAATTGAGTGGATCATTGACTCGGTGGCATTGCTTGGCGACTCCGAAACACTAGAATTTCGACGAGCATATAAAGCGCCATCATAATGAGTATGCCTATACTTTTCAGAAAGGCCCAGATTTCAGTGGACCAGTAAAGGCTAGCATATACAGCCAGCCCCGCTTGAAAAACAAAAAAGAATCCCATTCGCAACGTAACACCACTAAAGAATGAACGCATGACCTCGTTAACTTGATGTCCCTGCTGCTCCATCATCACCACCAACATGGGTTTCCGGAACGCACAAGAACCAATAAGCATTGCGGCCATCACAAGTTCAAGGATCGCGGGCTGCATTTTAAACCAAAACCCATCTTGAGTAAAATAGGACACAAGGGACAATCCGACCACCATCGCATTAGAAAACAATGTCATCCCAGATACACGGCGATAGCGCCAAAACTCCCAACTGAGCTCTACAATAGCGTAGATCACGGAGAGCACTAGAGCCCAAGTGAGCCCTCCCCACTCCTCTGCTACAGTAAACAAAATGACTGGAATCAGAGTAAGGAGGAGCTGCTGCTTGGCTGTTAATGGTTTTTTATTCAACGTTTGTACATTCCTGGTTGGACTCATGAACGAACGCTTTAACCTTATTTAAGGTAACCACGTTTCTCCTGATCACGTTCAATACTTCGAAAAAGCGCACCAAAATTGCCCTCACCGAAGGAATAGTGGTTTTTTCGCTGAATGATTTCAACAAAGATTGGACCAATTATGTTTTTTGTAAAAATCTGCAACAAATATCCGTGTTCATCGCCATCAACGAGAACATTTCGACGCCGAATCTCTTCATGATTTTCAGTGACCTGTGGAAACTTTTGAAAGATTTCAGCGTAATATTGATCATCAATATCGAGCATCTTGATTTTAGAACCTTCGAGCTTTTGCAAAGAACTCAGAATATCTTTCGTCAAAAATGCCAAGTGTTGAATTCCTGGTCCTTTGTACTCTTCGAGGTATTCGTTAATTTGTGACTTAGCTTCGGTGCCTTCGTTGATTGGAATACAAAAGCTGCCGCAAGGCGAACGTAAAGCATACGAGGTCAAACCTGTTTTCGCTCCGCGAATATCAAAGTAGCGAACTTCGGTAAATCCAAACACCTCTTTGTAAAAGGCCGACCACTTCTGCATCGTACCCTTAAAAACATTATTAGTTAAGTGGTCGATGGCGACAAAACCCTTGTCACCCACCATTTGTGGTGACTTATGTGCGACAAAACCTAAACGATCATAGAGTTCCACCGAGTTCCATTGATCGATAAAATAAATCAAACTTTCACCAATGCCGTAAATGGCAGGAATCGATTTCCCATTGGCATCGACCAAATCGGTCTGTTCACAGATATTGGCTCCCCGAGCCTTCGCAATTTTCAAAGCCGCTTGAGCATCCTGCACGCGCCAGCCCATAGAACAAATGGAGGGACCATGATGAGCGGCAAAAGTTGCAGCAAATGACCCTTGCGAGCGATTCAGTAAAAAATGAATGTCATTCTGATTGTACAAATCTATCGCCACTTTGAAATGAGATTTAATTAATGAAAATCCAAACTCCTGAAAGAGGGCATGAAGGACTTCGGGTGTCGCAGATGCGAATTCAACAAATTCAATGCCTTCTAAACCGATTGGATTTACGTCTGTATCCCAGCGATGTTCCGTGTTCATATCAACCCCCTTTGATTACGTCTCTAGGCTTGTACCTTTTGAGCCCCATGACTATTTGGTTTTCCAACTCTGCCAATAATCCTTATTTTCGGTCGCTTCCATCAAGGATGAAACCTTAAGTGGTCTCTTGGTGTCAATCATAACAGCAACCTCTTGTGTGTGCGTGGCGTTGGCACTTCTCTTCACGGCCCCGTCTTGTGGCCCATGATGGATCCCTTGCGGATGAAAAGTCAGCATACCGGGAGCAATGCCGGTGCGACTGAAGAAATCGCCATCGTGATAAAAAAGCACTTCGTCAAAATCGATATTAGAATGGTAAAATGGAACCTTCATAGCTTTGGGGTCCCCGTTCTCGAGGGGTCTCGGCAAGAACGAGCACACCACGAAATTGTGCGCCACAAAAGTGATATGGGCCGTCGGTGGTAAGTGGTAACGGTCGCAGGAAATGGGGCGAATATCCCGCACATTGATTTTCCAAGCGGACAGAGTCCCCTTCCATCCCACCACATCCAAAGGATCATACGGATACCAGACTTTGGTGATTTCGCCACAATGCTGAATCTGCAATTCGAACTCATGACCCGCCTTAACCATTCCTGCTTTGGGAGCATAGGGTTCAGGAACGGTGACCATCGCCGGATCAAATAAGGCATGTTGACCTAAAACACCTTTATCAGGGAGATTCAGTTCGCTTGGAGATTCCATCAGCAAGAACTGACTGGCACAGTGCATATCCATCGCATACATTGTGCCCCTTGGAATCACTACATAATCGCCTTTTTCGTACTCCAGTGGACCAAAATCTGTGCGAAACACCCCGGCCCCAGCATGACAAAACCATAATTCATCGCCATCAGCGTTTCGAAAATAGGCCGTTGGGGCCTTTTCGGCCTTGAAGTATTTAATATGCACATCATCATTAAAGAGCATTGATTGGCGGGCACCCAGCCAACTTTCCGAGCCGAGAGTTTCCACTTTCTGAAGATCAAATAATTGTGGTTTAAGAGGACCTTCGATACGACTCCATCCCACAGGGGGATTTTCGCGATATAAATGCGCATAACGTCCAAAGAAACCATTGCGTCCGACTTCTTCTTCATAGAGTCCATCAGGGACATTGACATGAGCTTGTCTTGATACAACACCTTTAATATAGGGAATCATGGCCACCTCCTTAATAGTAAGAGATGCTACCGTAAATTTTAGCCTTTAAAAGTTCAGTTTTCGCACCATGAATGTGCAATTTTTTTTCAATGATGGAGCCACTGAGCTTTCTTAAGATGCCTGCAAGTCTCCGAAAAAATCAATTCTTGGGCGTGACGCAAACGACAGGAGTAGAATACCTTGTAGGCGCGATCCTCCAAAAGGGGACTTTTCAATCGTATCAGCGTTTTTTTGTAAATTTCTTCCTGTACTAAATGCTCAGGCATCCACCCCACTCCAAGCCCGCGCACCAGACACTCTTTTTTGGCGTAGAAATCATTCACGACAAGCTTACGATTCCAATGAACGAATTCACTATCATGAACCAATTGAGGATCTCCTTCGCGCACGAGGACCAACGTTTGCTTCTCCAAAACCGCTCGAACATCCTCTTTCTTGGCCTTAGCTTTTCCAACCAAGGGATGCCCTTTGCCCACCACAAAGACGGATCGCAGCTGACCTAACTCAACACTATGTAGATCGGAGTTTTCCGGAGGGAACAAACTGATCATAAAATCAGACTCTTCTTTCCAAAAGGTTTTTTCAACGTTTCGCAAACTATCGCTAATCAGCCGAACTGAAAAATTCATTTCTGCCTTTGAGGCCTCTACAATCGTCAGCAAAGCATTCACCGGAAAAATCGCGTCATAAACTAAATGCCAACGACCTAAACCATTAATATTTATCTGCTGTGCCCGCTCACAAAGGCGTTCCTTTGCTTTCAACAAGCGTCGGGCCTCAACCAAAAAAATCTCACCTTGTGGGGTTAATCGGGTTTTATACTGGTCGCGATCGAGCAAAGCAAAGCCCACTTGCGCTTCGAGCTGACGCAATTGATATAAGATCGCAGTGTGAGTTTTATGAAGAGCCCTTGAGGCAGCAATAACACTGCCATAATCTGCAGTAGCAACAAGGGCGCGAACCTGGTCGAGGGAGATTTCCACTCTAGATCCGATGGTTTTGATGATTAGAGGTGTTTTGAAATAGCGGAGACAATATTCTCTTTTGCAATATTCCCAACAAGTTGGTCTACATTCTGGCCACCTTTGAAAATAATCATCGTAGGAATTCCGCGAACGCCATATTTCATAGCATGATCACGATTTTCATCGACGTTCACCTTAACGATAGTGGCTTTGCCCACCATTTCTTGAGCGACCTCTTCAAGTTTAGGTGCTAACGCGCGGCAAGGGCCACACCATTCTGCCCAAAAATCAACCAATACAGGTTGAGATGATTTTAATACAAGCTCATCAAATTGCGCATCCGTAATATTCTGGATATTTGCTGCCACAAAGACCTCCTGAGGGGGTTAATAATCGATACCCTTCATAGATAAGACCTGTGCTGAATATGAGCAATTATTTTTTACGAAAAAGTTCTTTGGTAAACCGACGTTTCTCTTCGTCAATCTGATCGAGTCGCTTGCGATCCCAATCTTTCTGCATTTCCGCCACTTTGGCCTGCGCTGCAGCTTTGGAGATTGTACTTAGAGGACTTAAAGTTAAACCGAATGTGAGGTCTTCATAAGATTTGACACGGGTAGCGTTATCTACCGTGGTTGAGAATTTTGCACCAAATACGGATACTTTTTCCGCGGCAAGGGAGTCTTTTTTTAAAGTGCTGTGCTTTAGCTCCTGAGGAATTCCAAGACTCCCCGCCATGATCTTTTGGTACTTTTCAACAAGATCAATGTTATACTTACCCTTATTGAATTGATTGAGAGTTGTGATCAATCGGATTGGATCAACCGGACTTTCTATAAAAGAATCATAGCGATTCTCGGCCAAATCATTCAGGGAGATTTTCATTCCCTTGCCAAGAACCAATAAAACTTTTGCTTCTTTTGCAGACTCGCGTATTTTCTGAGCCACCGTAAGAGGGTTAACCTTTTTTCCGGTACCTGAGGTAATCACCACCTCTGGGCGAAACGATAAAACTCGATCTTTCAATCCCAGCTCGACACCCAATGTCTCCACGACACAGCCAAGCTTTGAAAGAATGACCTTAAGCGAATTCATCTGATTAACATCTTCAATAACCAAAAATATTCGAAGCATGCCTAATTATCGCTCTTTATACGCTATTCTCGTCAATCTTATTCCATTCTTGTTGGACAAAGGTAAAGTGGGCGCCCAATCAATACAGCGCACCACACTCCTTCCTTGAAAGCCAAGTGAGTTAATGAAAAACTGTTGCGAAATGACTTGGAATTTTTCTTTTACAACTTTTCGCTATTTATTCTTCGAACTTCTTCCCAGTTTTATCATGGGAAACATGGTGTTCATTTTTATTGTTTTGATGTTTCAAGGCCTCAAGTTTGCGGAATTCGCCCTAATCCATGGAATTGGTGGTCGCACCCTTCTTGAGATTTTGTTTTATATGACCATTAGCTTGTTACCGGCAATTCTTCCCATGAGCCTGCTCTTTTCGGTGGTCTTAACCTTTGGAAGACTTAGTGGTGACTCAGAGATCGTGGCCTTAAAGGCCTCAGGCTTAAGTCTAACTCAGATGATGATACCTGTTTTAATTTTGGGTGCGATGACCAGTTTTGCCTCGGCTCAATTGGCATTTGATATTGCCCCTTGGGGAAATCGGAAGTTTGAAGTATTAATCAGTCAACTCAGTAATACCAAGGCTGCGATCAATCTTAAAGAAGGAACCTTCATGGAGGGTTTCTTTGATATGGTTGTTTATGCATCGAAAGTACACCCTGAATCTGGTGAACTGGACCATGTTTTTATTTACGATGAGCGACAGAATCCACCTATTACAATCATCGCTAAGAAGGGCTTCATGAGCCAGAATGCTCAAGTCACGGGTCAGCAAGTTCAACTTGAGTTAAGAGAAGGCGATATTCACCGAAAAACTGGAACTCACACGAAGATTAATTTTGGAAAGTTCTTTATTTCACTCAACGAAAACTATCGGATCAAAGAGAAAGATAAAACCTTACAGAGCATGACCTTGGACGAACTCCGCACGGCCTTCAAAGATCAGCAAGCAGAACCAAAAGTTCTCCGGTCCTATGAAGTTGAATATCATCGGCGCATAGCCATTTCCTTTGCCTGTGTTATCTTTGCACTTCTCGGCAGTGGACTGGGTATCAATACTCAAAAGCGAAGTGGTCGTGGTTCAGGACTGGTCGTGGCTCTGTCAGTCATTGTAGTTTACTGGGTTTTATTTGTTAGCTTTGAGTCAGCCGCGCGAGCCTCTAAGCATCCAGCCTATTTCTTTTTATGGCTGCCGAACGTGTTTTTTCTTATCGCGACATTCAGAACACTCAAAAAACAATCCACATAAGTAGCTTGAGGCATACTTACGGGAGCGGTAGTTCCATTTGCATTGGACTCTGTGACTCTTGCCGTGAATGACCCCAGTTCCAAAGTGATTCCAAATCCTGTTGATCCATAACGGGTGGAACCCCGGAGCGTAGTAGTTGAAGGTTGCCAGAAAAGCTGGAATCCATCGGATGACCTGGTAACACCCCGATGTTGCGTCCTAAATCGAGTGCCCACTGGGCGGTCAGCATGGTTCCGCTACGAAGCTCACCTTGTGTAACAAGTACAACTTCTGCCAGTGCCGCAATCAAACGGTTACGTTCAATGAAGTAGTGTTTTTTGATCTCCTCATCTGGCCAATACTCAGAAATGAAAGCTCCTTCACCTTTAATGATCTCTGCCTTCCATTCATTCAAATCTTTAGGATAAATTTTATTTAGCCCTGATGGCAAAAATACGAATGTTGGGCGTTTGGCTCTAAGTGCACAAAAGTGGGCAGCTTGATCAACCCCTCGCGCGCCACCACTGACAATAGTGGCGTCATGATTTTTTAAAAACCCCATTAGTTCTTGTTGAATCCAATCCTTGGTGATTGAACTCATTTTTCGACTCCCAACAACAGATAACATTTTTGACGAATTCCAGCCAGGATGCCCTAGATACGAAAGAAAAAGTGGCGGCGAATCCAAATTCTGCAAAAAAGCGACTGGGTAATCCAAGCACCCAGGATAAGTAAATTGAAATCCTTGTTCTGTAAAGAGGCGGCATTGATCTGTAAAATCTGAGCGCTGATTTTTCCACCAGATTTGGAATTCCTCTGGCCATTGAGAGTTTGGCCAATGATCCAATAGGATTTCCAGACCTAATTGAGGGTTCCTCTTTTTGTAGAAGTAAGCGAGGGCGAGGTAAATAATTTGTGTTAACATATAAACACACAAATCTGCAAACCAAGCCGACGCCTCTAAATACGTGTATTGAGCGTCAGCCCCGACCTGTCCGAAATTAGAATCCCATCACGGAATTG
>JBILOD010000087.1:0-10317 GCA_044374645.1 Pseudobdellovibrionaceae bacterium
ATCCACGACCTTAGCCCCTATCGCCGCAGATTCCTCGAGGAGAGGCACTTCGGGACACTGAAATCCCGCATTGATGACCAATCCACCACGTTCTAAATAGTTAAAATATAAAAGGGCCGTGAGCAAATCGATCTCTTTATGCAGATCCGAGTAAACAATAACGACACTGAAAATCCCAGGCAGCAGAATGATTTTATCCCGAGTGATAATTTCAAACTTCACATCAAAAAGAGATCCTCTGAACAAACTCAATAAAGCCTGAGCATCAATATCTTTTTCAACCACCACGGTGATGTGCTTGAAACCCAGATCTGCCAGAACATGCACTGCCAAAATGGATTCAGGTCCATACCCAACTATCAATCCGCTACCTTTAATGTTCAGGCAAGGTTGTTTATCAATAATCACTGAATGAATGGCGTCTTTATGCAATAAATAGGGCCAAAGGGTTTTATTTTTTCTAAAAATCAAATCCACATAGTGTAAACGATTAATCAAAGGGGCACTGGCCGGAAACAAATGAGACGCCTCAGTGGACCAACCAGGACTCAGGCGAATAAAGTCGAATTTTTTGAAATGAGAAACCAAATCCTGAGCACTCAAATGGTCCTGATTTTTGCACCCAATCTGAACACCTAAAACCTTGCCGACACCGGCGTACCAATCCTCCCAGGGAATGGGAAACTCAATGGCGCCAACATGAAGAACATTAAGTGGTTCTAACAAGTTCAATATCCTTTTTGATTTGGGTAATAAGGGCCTCTACGCTGCCAAATTTCATCTCGGGCCGCAAAAATCGAAGAAACTCAACGCGAATTTCTTCACCATACAAGTTCTCATTGAAATCCAGGATGTGGGTTTCAACTTTTATTTCGGTATCCTCACCAAAGGTCGGGTGAAGTCCTACGTTTGTAGCTCCCCGCCATCTCTCGCCACGCACATAAACAAAAGTACCATAAACACCCTGGCGCAGATTTTTTGCGGACGGTGTAACAATATTTGCGGTTGGAAAACCGATTTTCTGTCCGCGATGAAATCCACTTTCCACCGTGCCTCTGATCGAAAAGAAGCGCCCCAACCAATCAGCAACCACTTCCACCTCTCCCCGCCGCAAGAGCTGTCGTATCTTAGTGCTCGACACTCGCTGCCCATGGTAGAGGTAAGCCTCAGGGATAACCACTTCGAAATGATGTTTTTGGCCCATTTGCCTTAAAAAATTTACGTCCCCCTGCCGATCTTTGCCGAAATGAAAATCAGGCCCCACTACGATGGCGGCTAATGGCATCACAGCCAATAACCGGTCGATAAAGGACTCCGGGGCCTCACCTTTGACTCGATCACTAAAAGGCTCGATGATCCAATCATCAATTCCTATTTGTTCTAATTGTTGCTCTTGATCCTGACGATCGCTGAGAGGGGAAAACTCTAAAGGCTTTAAAACCTGCATAGGATGAGGATTAAAACTCAACACCAAGGAACGGGCGCCCTTTTTGGTCGCCAAATCCATGTTGGTTTGTAAAAGATATTGGTGACCGCGGTGTAATCCATCAAAATTGCCGATGGAAACAACGACGGGTCCACCTCCAACGTAGGTTTCAATTTTGGAAAATGTCCTCATAAACCTTACTTAAACAACACGAATGGCAAAACTCAACAAATAATCCACCACGCTTGCAGAACTCCTCACAGTTCCGTCTTGAATTCTCCCCTGATCTCGACTATTTTGCATCGCGTGATTCGCATAATCGAAAAAATCGTAAATTGGTTCGAAGACATTTTCCAGTTACCCTCCACAGGACGATCAGAAAATGAGTTAAGTGGCGCGGGACTCCACCCGGCGTCGAAGCCTTTTAACTTTGGTCAACGCCTCAAACTCTCCTTGCGACAAACATTTCTTATTTTCCGCCGTCGCCGCGGACTCATTCTTCGCGCCTTAATGTGCTGGTCCATTGGTTTTCTTGCTTTGCACTTAGACGAAGTCACTAGTTATGATCTTCGGCTCTCATTGCGTGGCGACCAAAATTCAAGTTCTGATATTGTACTCATCAACATCACACCTAATGATTTAAACCAACTCTTTCCGCAAAAGAACGCCCTACGCGAACTGAAGGACGACGCTTCACTATCCATCGACTCACGCTATTGGAATGCTCAGGTCTGGCGCGAATTGCTCAAAAATCTTCTCCAGCATAACCCAAGCTCCATTGGCGTCAGTTTTTTCTTCGATGAGGGTGTTAATAAGAACCTGTCCTCTGTTGACTGGGAACTTTTCACCGACGACCGCATTGTCTGGATGGGCGCTCTTTCTCAAGGAGGGCTTGTCCAAATCCCACCGTTTGCTGATCAAAAAAAGCAAAATTTTGGTTATGGAGAATTCTTGCGAGATGAAGATGGAATGTTGAGAGCCATATCACCCCTCAATTTTCACTACCCTTCGTTTGCCCTCCGCCTGGCCGAAAAGATGAACCCAGCGGCTCGGGAACGACACCCTCAAAGTAAGGCCATCATTAATTTTCGGGGTTCCAGTCACTCCTTTCTCCATTTACCTCTAAATCAAGTGCTCCAAAACCAATTCAATGAAGACCTGATTCGAAACAAAATAGTCATTATTGGTGCCAGTCAGGACACTTTCTCGGGAATGGCAACCCCCGTGGGCACCCTTTCTAGGTCCGAGCTGGTCGCGCATATTGCCGACAACTTGCTCAATGATCGCTGGATTAAACGCATGCCAAAATCAGTCGCTCTCGCGGAACTTTTCATTGTCATGGTCATTTCAGTTTTTTTAATGAATTACTTTCCCCAAAAAGTTGCTTTCGTATTTCTCAGCTTACTGAGTTTGATGTTGTCTTCATTCTCTATTTGGTTTTTTGATACCTTTTTTATTTGGACTCCGGCGTTTTCACCCTTAATTCAAATTTTAGGAACCTGGACACTCTTTGTTGGCTACTTGGCCTCTCGCATGGAGCATAAAAATTGGCAATTAGAACAAGAGAAAAAATCCCTGGCCCAATTGGAGCAACTCAAAAATAACTTTGTCAGTCTGATCAGTCATGATTTGAAGACTCCAATTGCAAAAATTCAAGCCATTGTTGACCGCCTCCTTCTCTCAGAACACTCACCTGACCTCACCCAGGACTTAAAGTCTCTCAGAGGTTCCAGTTATGAACTGCATCGCTACATTCAATCCATTTTAAAGATTCTCAGAGTGGAATCGAGAGATTTTCATCTCAACATTGAGGTGGCCGACATCAATGATCTCGTACAAAAAGCGATTGCGCAGGTTCAACCTCTCGCTCAAGAGAAAAAAATATCCATACAGGAGTCCCTCGAACCACTTTTTAGTATTGAAGTGGACGCGACCTTGATTCAGGAGGTGCTTGGTAACATTCTTGAAAATGCGATCAAATACACTCCGAACCTAGGTTCCGTTCATGTGGAAACTCACGAGGTCGATCAAAACATCATGATTCGGGTGTCAGATACAGGGGAAGGTATAAGCCCCGAAGAACTCGAAAATGTCTTTGGCAAATTTGTTCGCGGCAAGAATCAGGATTTAAAGACCAAAGGGACCGGTTTAGGGCTTTATTTGGTGAAATATTTCATAGAACTCCATGGGGGACGCGTGTCACTGACAAGTCAAGTTGGCAAAGGCACCACTGTTGACTTATACCTACCCACTGAGAGTTAAAGGGATTGAGCTAGGAGAATTAATGGAATTGTTAAAGATTCTTATTGTTGATGATGAGTCTGAACTGCGCCGTTCAGTCACTTCCATTTTAAAAAACACTCTGCCCGACTTTACCTTTGACATTGACGAAGCCGCGACAGGTGCCGAAGCTCTGAACCGCGTGCGATCTGGCAACTACGACATGGTCCTTATGGATGTCAAAATGCCCGAAATGGATGGATTAGAGGCTTTGACCAAAATTAAAGAACACGATCCCCGAACCTTTGTAGTCCTTATGACGGCGCACTCGAACCTTCAAGATGCTGTCCTCGCGATCAAAGAAGGGGCTTACGATTATCTCGAGAAGCCGGTCGATCCCAATCGCTTGGTCAACATTGTACGGCAGGCCGTCGAAGCTCGCGAGATGGTTTCCGACCTAATGCTATCGAACCCGATTTTTGATGACGACATCGATAGTGAGTTTGTTGGCCACTCCCACAAGATGAAAGAAGTTTTTTTTCTGATCCATAAACTCTGCAAAGTGGACACAACCGTACTCATTCGAGGTGAAAACGGTACCGGAAAAGAACTTGTCGCGCGTGCGATCCATTTCAATTCTCCCCGCAAGAACGGAAGTTTTATTGCTATCAATTGTGGCGCCATTCCTGAGGCACTGATGGAAAGTGAACTCTTCGGACACGAACGAGGTGCTTTTACCGGTGCGATTGAAAGAAAGATTGGTAAATTTCAGTTAGCCAACAATGGCACGCTCTTTCTGGATGAAATCGGTGAACTTAAACCTGAAATGCAAGTCAAACTCTTGCGAGTCGTACAGGAACGTAAATTTGTACCGGTCGGAGGCCAGCGCGAAATCAAAACCAACACCCGTATCATCGCGGCGACCAATCGTAATCTTGAAAAAATGATTGAAGACCGCCTTTTCCGTGAAGATCTTTTCTATCGTCTCAATGTATTGCCAATCTTTTTGCCGCCACTACGAGAGCGCGGAGATGATATCCCCGCTCTGGTACAACACTTTATAAAAAAAATCGGAAAAAAACATCCTAATAACATACATGGCATTAGCCCACTCGCAATGGAAGCATTGAAGCGCTATCAGTGGCCCGGAAACATTCGCGAACTTGAGAACCTTATTGAACGATCTTTTATTATTGAAAACTCTGAAGAAATTCAATTGACGAGCTTACCTGAGTACGTGCGCGACGAGTTAGACTCCGCCCCCTTGAGTAACACCTACGAAGGACCCTTGGACTATGACCGATTCAAAGAACAAGTCGAGAAGGATTTTATCATTAGCGCACTGAAAGCAAATAAGGGAAAGATCAATCAGACCGTGGCTCACGCCAATATTCCCAAAAACACTTTGTTGCGAAAAATAAAAAAGTACGGAATACATCCCGACGATTACAAAGACTAATTTTATTTATCTGCAGAAAAATAACTAGTTTCAATGAACTTGGACTAAGATCTGCGCTAAAGACAGAGATGCCCTCCTCTATCTTTAGCGTCGACCGAGCGCAAACCGCAGCTTCAATTTGATTGTCTGCGTGGCTTACCGGCTATTGTGGAGATTTTGGACGTTGTGTACAGCCTGAATGTCCGAAGGAACCTCATAGAGCTTAAGGATGGTCTCAATGACTTCTTTAAATACGGGGGCCGCATGCTCATTACCATGGGGATTCCCATCTTTTGAATTTGTGGGATCAATCATTCCCACATAAACTACAAGTCGCGCCTCTTTTGCTGGTGCAAATCCAATAAATCCGGCAATACCCCTTTCGCCGCCTAAAGTAGGATGTTGAGGAGACTCTGGTCGATAGGCCGTACTTGTTTTTCCAGCCGTTGTATAAATCAAACTCTGCGCATTGGTACCCGTACCATTTCTGACGGCGTTAGAAAGGATTGATATGACACTTTGAGCGGACTCCATTGAAATCACCCGTTTCAGTACGGTCCCCGACGAATCGGCTTCAGAGTAGCTTAATGGCTTCATCAATCTTCCACCATTGGCAATGGCACCATAGGCCTGGAGCAATTCTAGCGGAGTCACATAAAATCCAGGAATCGAAGTGTACCCCGTTGAAATCAACGGAATAAAATCACTTTCATTTAGATCTTCAATTTGAGGATACCGACCTGCCCTTGCTCCCGGAAAATTCGCGGTCGTCCCACTGGCTCCAAAGCCAAAGGCCTTTAATGTATCTTCTAAACCTTTTGCACCTAGTCTTTGTCCAATCTTTATCCCACAAATATTGCTAGATACTCCAACGGCCTCACTGGCTGTTATTGTACCAAAAGCTTTCCAATCCCTGTAAGTGTGTCCGCCGTAACTATAGCTACCTTGTTCACAGTTGAGCTTCTCTTCGGGTTGAATAAGATTTTTTTCAATGGCAGAAGCCACCACAATTCCCTTCATGGCCGAAGCTGGTTCCAATTGGTAAGAAAGGGCCCAAGATGTCGATTGTTTTTTCGAACCTACAATGTGATTGGCAACTGCCAGTAGGCGGCCATTCCTAGGGTCTCCGACCAGCACAAAACCACCTTTGGCGCCAAATTGATGGATGTAACGTTCCAGAATTCTCTCTGTGATCTTCTGAATCTTTGGATCAAACGTGGCATCACCTCGATTGGCGGTAGGTTTAGCTTCTTGTCGTAAAGACACCTGGGCCCCATAGGCAACACTCGCTGTAATCACCAACGCTAAGGTACCTAGGAATCGCCCGAACACTAGATTCGCTGAAGGCTTCTTATGGTCTTGAAACACTTCTATTCTCCTTCTTAAAAATGATTTGAGTTCATCAGATCCGCCCGGACCTCCCCCCATGCAAGTGGTACCGACTTGCATAGACGAAGTTCCCCGAGCTGACTCTGCTATTTGTAATAAACAAACTCCATAATCGAACATCGAAACACCCTTCTGACCGATAAGTGCTTCATCACAAGCAAATTCTTGAATTTCAATTCCCTCTTTTTTCCAAAGATAAAAGAAGGGATTCAAATAGAAAACACAATAGGCCAGCTCCATCCACAGGATCCAAAATGTGTCACCATTTCGATGGTGGTGAATTTCATGATTCACGATCATTCTTAAATTTTGAGGGTGACCCAATACCTGAAGGGGTAAAACAATACTAGCCCCTGATCCAATGAGAGTTGAAAATGGAACTTTGATGGCTTCACTAACGAAAATTTTTACCTGTCCGATTTTTCGAATGAGGATTGCGCCATTTAAAAGTCTTCTCAATTCGATTATTTTAACTAACAATCGTCCAATGAGCCCGAAACAACCCAACAAAAATAAGATCGCTATCATTTCATTAAAATCGAATTCAATCCTCTCTTTGATAGGAAAAGAATGTGGATTGCTGCGACTCGGCTTAAATTCTGGATTTCGCGAATGAGACGAGATCGGAGACGTGCTCAAGGTTTCCATGAGTGGAGCACGTATGGTGATCCCTAGATTTGGCAATCTCTCTTTTGGTACTTGAGAAAGCAAGATAGGAAGTGCGATTGAAGCTAATATCAAGCGCTGTGCGATCCGATTAAGAACTAAATATGAAATTGAAAGACCCAAAATTCGTGATGCGACTCGGATTCCCCGAAAAAGCAAGAATGAAAGTCCCAAAATAAGATTGATTAATAGGAAATACTTAAATACCACCATATCAAACTTTCAGCTTTTCTGAAATCAATGTACGAATGGCTTCCATTTCTTTGGGCGAAATATCCGATTCATCAATGAGCCTCATCACCATAGACGCAGGGTCTCCACCGAAAACGTTCACTTTGAGATGCTGGAGACTCTGCAGTTCATATTCACGGCGACTAATGAGGGAAGAATAGAGGTGGGCGCGATCCTTCTTCTCGCTCTTCAAAGCTCCTTTTTGTTCCAGAATTTTCATGACTGTGGCGACCGAGGTATAGGCGAGATCACGCCCGGGCGGGAGAGAATCTTGTACTTCTTTAACCGTACATTCCCCAAGATCCCAAATGACATTCATAAGCTCTAATTCTACGTCTGTGAAGAGCTTTTCCAATTTTATTCGTTTACGTTGAACCATTATTGCGCCTCCGAAAATCACTATCTACTAAGTTTATAGTAGATGTCTACTATAAACTTAGTAGATTACTTGCGGCGCAACAAGGTTTAACGTTTATCGTGGCTGGGCGAGCTTTAAACCACCAAAGCGATGTTGTTGAATTTCACCCTCACCCGTCAATTGAATGTACAGCTTTCCTTCAACAAAATAATCACCCCGATCAGCTTCAAGGCCACAGGTATTGTAGGAGTAATCTAGAACCTTTATTTGGACTTCGCTATTCCCGTCTTCAGGATACTCATTTCGACCTGTGTAATGAATAACATTACAGCCGTCTGTCTCAATTCTATCGATGGGAGTTTGATACATGATCGCCGGAGGCATCATCATGGCACACAATGCATCCGGTGGACATGACCATGCCGCCAGCAACATGACATTGATCAGTTGTGAGTCAAGGTCAATGGTCATTGTTCCCGATCGAATAGACTTTGAACTTAAGTACGTATCGGGTTGCAAATTAAATTCCGTCAAATCAACACGAAACCCATGCAATCTCTGAATGCTCCTCGCTTCACTCAAACTCACGAATCCAACAACACTCAACATAATCGCCCAAACTTTTACTACCGTTTTCATCTTAATACTCCTTTGATTGTTTGTTCTCTAGGAACAGATTGATTTTATTTCTCGAGGGCCCATTTATTGGACCGACTCACAGGGATATCTAATAGCCATAAGGGATGATTATTGAAAATTATTTGTTTTTATATTGATCCAGTAGTTAAACTACTTGATATAATTGACCCATGAATTGGCCCCATTTGAATCTAAATCAATTACGTGTGTTTGCTGTGGTTTTTGAAACGGCCAGTATGACCGCTGCAGCTAAGCAGCTGAGCTTGACACAAAGTGGAGTGAGCCAACATATTCGCGCTCTCGAAGCGGATATTGGATTTCCGCTCTTTGACAGAGTGGGCCGGAATATCCTACCTAACCCTTTAGCTAAAAGCCTTTACCGTGAAGTATTCAATCACATACCTCTTTTGGCTCAAAAGCTTAAAGAGCTTGGGCAAAACCAAGTCGCGCTCTCTGGATGCGTCCGCATTGGCATGCCGATTGAATTTGGCAATAACTTAGTTATTCCCAGGCTGACTTTAATTGGTCTTGAGGAACAAGGAATTGATTTTGATGTCACGCTCGACTACGCCACTGAACTCACTCGACTTCTCAATGACGGCCACCTTGATTTTGCCATTGCTGATGAACTCCCTCCTCATCGAAAAATGAGTTACGAAACGATTGCATCAGAAGAGCTTTGGCTTTGTGCCTCTCGAGAATATTTAAACACTAAAGGGCGAATTTCAATGCAGAGAGCATTTTTGGAGTCCTTAGATTACGTTGATTACAAAAAAGGCGAGCCACTTTTGAGGCGCTGGTTCCACCATCATCTAAGACATAAAAAGTGGCAAATAAGAACTAGGGCCCATATTATGGATGTCCAGGGAGTTGCAAAATTTATTCTCAATGGTATTGGCGCCGGAATACTGCCTGATCATTTAGTCAAAAAACTATCAGAGGAAGGACATAAGCTGGTGGTGATAGAAGGGCGAGCAACTCCGCTTAAAAACACCTTGCAAATGGTGACAAGAAACGGAGTCGAATTGAATCAGGCGGCACAATACACCCTTCAAAGGCTAAGGCTCCTCCTTAAAGAGTAACACTCGCAGACCCTGGCTCACGGAATTGGGATTAAGTGCTATAGCATCATCTTTCTCGTTTAACAAAAGGGGCACTCTGAAATGGTGAACAGGAAAGGCGAAACCAGTGACTCGCGATGATCTTTAAAACAACGAAACTATTCACAGTCTAGGCTATGTAAATAACCACTGTCTGGATAAAAATCGCCAACTAGATTCACTTGTGCTGTCCACTTTTGCGTTGAACTGACTCTAAAGATATCGACAAAATATTCACCTTTGTTACAGCGAATCGTGTGGGTCTGGGGTATAGTTCCGCACGACATGTCGTCAAGTTGCAAATCGTAGTCCTTGAGATACCCGACCATATTTTGCTCGTCGCCTGTCAGCACCATGGAGCGCTGACCGTCATTGCAATTAAAAATAGTCCTAGCTTTGACATTGAGTCCAATAAAAACCAATGTCCCGGTGGCTAACATGAGAACCTTTTTCATCAATTCAACCCTTTCGTTACGATGCCATTAATGGATGAGATCCCTAACATAAAGAAGTTCCCAGCTGAATCAATTTTGAAAGAAGTCCATTTTTTCCAGATCAAGTTCAATATAAGTCATTTCAAGGTCAGCCCCTAGGCCTCCTCCGAAATCCTTGCAAACTAACTCTATAATAGATAATCTAACCCAATACCGAGAGGGCCTATTCCTGTTCCTATAAATCCCGAGATCAACACATTCGAATTAATAAAATAACGAGCATTCAACTGTAATAAGAGGTGCGAAGTTGTGCCACCAGAGCGGGCATTCACAGGATACAAGTGACCTGAGTTCGATTCCCAGTGACTCGATACAGAGGTAAACCCAATACCACCGCGAACAAAAGTGTCCAAATC
>JBILOD010000088.1:0-10291 GCA_044374645.1 Pseudobdellovibrionaceae bacterium
ACCCGCGCCTGTCGGCGCGGACTTTTCGCAACATAAGCTAGCCTTTAATTTGAAATTTGGGTAGAAGAACGGCTCAATTCATAGGGAGCTAAAAAGGCCGAAGTACGTCTGGCCCCCATCATCTTGATTCACAATTGGTATTAGAGGTCGATTAATAACGTGGCTGGTTGAGCGCTCAAAGGACATTACGTATGAGGGGGTTACTCCCTTCGATGAGCAAATTTTGTAGATGTGCAGCTCTTCTCATGTCTCCCCTTGAATTGTTATCCACAAAGGGAGGCTTTCTATGCAAGCACTCAGAACACGAGTTGCAGGGGTTGACGTTCACAAAGAAATTCTGGCGATTAGCGCCTTGGTCGGCGATGCCGATAAAGAACCAACTGTTGAGCAGTTTTCCTGCAATACTTTCACTGAGGATCTGATGGCCATGGGCCTGATTCTTAAAGAAAGAGGTATCACTGAAGTTGCCATGGAGAGCACTGGGGTTTTTTGGAAACCTGTCTATAATGTGTGGTCCAAAATGGGGATTCGTTGCACGGTTGGTAACGCCAGAACGATGAGGAACGTGCCTGGAAGAAAGACCGATATGAACGATTCGCATTGGATTGCTCAACTCCATAGATTTGGTTTAATCAGAGCCTCGTTTATCCCTGAAGATAAGTTCCAACAATTACGATTATTGAGCCGACATCGCACGAACCTGACTGACGACCTAGCGCGCGTTAAAAACAGAGTTCAACGTATCCTTGAGGATGGAAATATTAAAATGGGCTCAGTGGTTTCAGACGTTTTTGGTGTGGCAGGACTGAATGTGCTTAGGCTTCTTGCTGATGGCGTGACCACGGCAGATACACTAGCGGCAAAAGTGACCACCAACATTAAAAGGAAAGGAGAGATTAAAAAATCACTTACAAACTGTTTTACGACGTATCACTGTTTTTTGGTTAAAGAGTTGATGCAACAATATGATGATCTCAAAGCGAGGATTTTAGAGGTGGATCGGAAGTTGGCGAGCGAAATGACACCCTATGTGCACTTGATTGAGGAGCTTAAAAAGATCCCGGGTATAGACATGACTTTAGCAGTGGGAATTATCGCAGAGGCTACCAATGACGTTTCTAATTTTGCCGATGAACGAAAGTTTGCAGCCTGGGCAGGCGTTGCCGCAGGCAACAACGAGTCTGCGGGTAAAAAAAAAGAACAAAATGTCGAGAGGGCTCGCCACATTTTAGGAAACTCCTTATCCAAGCTGCTCACGGTGCCAAACTAAAGAGAGGATCGTTCTATCGAGCCAAATACAACAAATGGAAATTTAGTTTAGGTTCAGCCAACAAAGCGAAAGTAGCTATTGCCAATCGCATTGCCCGAGTCATTTACAAACTCATAGCGGGCGACAAATACAAGGAACTTGGGTATATGCGCGGAGATCCAAAGGAGCACAAGATCAAACTTCTGATCAAGCAACTCAAAAATCTTGGCGTTGAGGTTAACCATCACAATCATCAACTCATTACATCAGTCAGAAAAGTGAAAGTCGATACTACAGGGATTACGCTGAACTAAACTCAGCTTATTTATCAAACGAGTTCTGGCGGCTAAAGCCGCATTAGGACTGCCTACGGCAGTTCAATGGATTGGTCTGTCGATTTTACGGTACCGGCTTATTGAGCAAATCGCTCCAGCCATTGGCGACGATGGTGGAGTTATCGGTTAATTTGAGGGTGCCCCAGTTCCAAGGGAGGCGATCGGCGGCGTTGGCGGTGTCGGCCGACAGGATAGCTTTCCAGGTGCCGCCCAGACCGGCGGTTTCGGCATCTTCTGTGCAATAAGTATCGTAGCTAGTAATTCCTTTATCAATGCCATAAGTTTTCGAAGTCACAAAAACCCGGGCAGTTTTACTGCTATCGGCATACCCCACTTTGTAGGTGTAAATCTCGGGGCCATAGATGAGGGTCGCGGTGTATTGAGTGCCGAGCACCGTGGGGCCTGTCATCGAAATTATAAGATGATCCCCAAATTGAACGGTGCCTGTGTTGCCAGGGGCCGCCACCCCATTGATTTTTAAAACCGGAGAGCCTTGCGAACCCGTGAGCGTCACAGTCATAGGTGAGGTGATGCCGGCAACAATCACTTCGCTGGAATCAATGGCCGCCCCTGAGGTGTAAGCCACTTTCATGGGAATTGAGATAGGCAGGGGGGTGGTGTCGTTGGTGCCCGCAGGGTCAGAGACGCAATAGAGGGGATATGTGACACCACACGAAGGAAGAGTGCTATTTATCCAATCGCTGGCAGAAGATGCTGAGTCCCCTGCAATTGTGTTTTGTCCACCAAATGAGCCGGTAAAATTAACACAGGAACCTCCCCAACCTCCGACCCAAACCGGACTGTTTTTAGTGACAAGTGCTTCGGTTAAGTTAATTGGAACATTGATAGCTCCATCCCAAAGATCGTCCCAGCTGGTGGCAACCACGGCTCCGTCCATGCGGCGCAACTGACCCCAACTCCAGGGAACATTGTCGCGAATCCCGATGGTGGTTGTATGAAGAAGGGCTTTCCATGTGCCATCGTAGCCTTGGGCCGTGGCGGCAGCCTGACAGATATTATTGGCGCCACTGATACCACCCATATCACCTGTGGTATTAGTGGAACTCACAAAAATGGCGGCCACTTTGCTGCTATCGGCATAACCCACCCACCAGGTGACTAAATCGTCGCCGTAATTAAAGGTAGCAATATGTTTTTGGCTTAAAACAGTGGGCGCCGACATCACAATAACGATTTGATCGCCATTGCCGACGGTGCCGGCGGTGACTTCGCTCCCGCCATTGATTTTCAGACGGGCACTACCCCCAGTGGAGGTCACCGAAACGGGGATCAGGGTGGTCACTCCACTCACTGTGATAGTGCTTGAGGTGATTCGATCCCCACTCACGGTGGTAACATGCCCATTGAGGCTCACATCATTGGGGTTGGTGTCTTGCAAACCGGTGGGGTCTGAGATGCAGTAAATGGCATGATCAAAACCACATCCCGCTGACATTGTTTTTAACCATTGATTGTTGGTGGCTGTACTTGATCCAATATAACCATAATCCCCTCCGAGATTACTGCTCCAACCCACGCAATTATAACCATATGCTGATTCGGTTGTCGTCGTATCAGCGACACCCGTCCAAACGGTATTGGTACTGGCCTGTCCCTTTTCATCAATTGAAATGGAATGGCTCAGAGGCCCGATCCAAAGCTGATTCCAGCTGGACGCAATCAATTGACCATCGATTCGGCGGAGCTGGCCCCACTGAGAAGGAATCGCCTCTTTGAGGGAGATCGATGTCGTGGCGAGCATGGCTCTCCAGGTTCCTTGGTAGCCGGCTGAAGACGCAAAAGTCATACAATCCGAATCACTCGCAATATTTCTTGCAAAACCTCCAATGCTGGTCACAAAAGCATAGGAGACAATGTTGGGGTCCACATAGCGCACTTCAAAAGTTTCGGTGCGACCGCCCATATTGATGGTGATCACATTCACGCCAGGCGATGCTGGAGCGTCTGCCACTACCATCAGTGTATCTGTGTTGACAACATTGTAGAGGGCGTCGGCTTCGGCACCACCATTAAGCCGCAAGCGCGGTTGACCCGCACCTGTCACAGAAACGCTGATGGGTTGCGAGAGGCTTCCCACAGTGACGGCATCCGAGGTGGCACGCCCGGTGGCACCGGCGCTATAAACCACTTTAAAACCAAAATTCACATCGGCGGGTGTGATCCCACCCACGGCGGTAGGTATAGTAAATGAAAGAGGGGCGCTCTCGACACTCACCGCGCCAGACGTGAATCGCAGTTTCACACCCGCTTCTGAGATTGAATAAGCTAAATCAGTAAAAGTCACACTTCCGCCAATAAAGTTTTTGGTGGTGTTGCCCGTGAGAGTACCGTTGCCTGTTCCCACCGACACCACAATGGGGCCGTTGAGGGTGGTGACTGTATTATTAAAAGCATCTTTAGCCTCAACCACCGGCTGTTGCGTGAATGGGAGTAAGGCATAAGTCGCCAGAGGGGGCGTTTGTAAAGCCAATGTGCTGACGGCACCTGGTAGTGCCGATGCCGACAAAGTTTGGGTGAGACTCGTGTCGCTCACCACCGTGGCTGTAAAAACATGATTGCTGCTTCCGATGGTGGTGCCGAGCCGCACCTGAGCTGTGGCAAAACCATCGGCATCGGTGGTGGTGGGCATGGGAGTCACAACACTGCCCCCGCCTCCGGTTACATTAAATTGTACACTCACACCCGGCACACCCCGATTAAAAGCATCAAGCACTTTGACTTTAAGGGGCTGGGCGAGCTGTGCATCCACCAAGCCCGTTTGCCCTTGGCCGCTTTCGATGGCTAGTTGGGTGGGTGTGCTGGGCGCGGTGGCTAAAATCAAGGGAGAAGTGTCGTTAGGGGAAACAATAATGGAGGTGCGTTCGGGAATGGTGATTTCGAGATAGACGGAGCCCGGAGTGGTGGGAGCGAAAGTACAAGTGTTGGTGATCGTGGTCCCGCAACTGAGTCCGGTTTTAAGTTCGCCCTGCACCTGCCGCAAACTCCAGCGCACCGACGCCGGCCCTACATAGGTTCCATCCAAAGTGAACAAAGCGGCTTTGAAAGAAAAAGTGTTTCCAACAGCGATCGAGAGTTGTGTTCCGACTAATAACTGTCCGTCGCTGTCAGTGAGGCGAACTTGTTGCAAGCCACTGGTGCTAGCGCTGCCACTTCCTTTACTGATGGATCGCCCAACAGTGGTATTGGTGGGCTGGCAAGATCCTAATACAAAAAGACACAAACAAAGGGAGGCCAACCACATTCGGGGAATTCTCCCATCGAATGTGGGTCCATAATACCCCAACAATGTTTTCAAAAAAATTAAACCTGGTCTCGGTGGCAAAATCATATCTACTTGTCGGAAAAAGTTCCCTAAAACTAAAGGTTTGGCGAGAGCCGTTTCCAAATTTCACTTCTCCGGAACAGTGCAATTTGTATCATTTCAGAACGTCTTTTTTTCAATGACAATCTTCCATGTATCAATTTGAACCATCATTCAAATATAGACTCTTCCGTTCCGATAAAATCCCTTAATCGCGGTAGCGGCAAGAGCTGATAGAGATCAAGGCGATTTTAGCGATCACCATACTCATTGGTGATTCCGACAAGGAGCCGACAGTGGAGCAGTTTTCCTGCGACACGTTCACCGATGATTTGATGGCAATGGGTATTCGTTGCACGGTTGGCAACGCCAGACCGATGAGGAACGCACCTGGAAGAAAAACCAATATGAACGACTCTCACTGGAGTGCCCAGCTCCATAGATCTGGTCCCATCAAGGCGTCCTTTATCCCTGAGGATGGAATTATTAAAATTGGCTCGGAAGTATCTGACCTTTTTAGTGTGGCAGGACTGAATGTGTTAAGGCTCCTTGCTGATGGCGTGCCCACATCGGATACCTTGGCCGCGAAAGTGACTACCAATATGACCCTCGCTGTGGGGATTATTGCCGAAGCCACGAATGACGTTTCCAGGCTTGCCGATGAGAGGAAGTTTGCCGCTTGGGCCGGAGTAGCCGCCGGCAATAATGAGTCTGCTTTACGGTACAGAATTATTGAGCAACCTTTCTATATGGCGCTCAGTTTCTACTTAGAAGGAATTTGAAATACCAATGCCTTTTTGACCTGTTCAAGCTTCTGTTCAAAATCAGTTGAATTGAGATTTGTGTTCGGGTATCCACCACAATCAAGAGTACCAGTAACTCTAAATTGAAAATCCTTCTTTTTCTTCGCCGTCTTAATCTGCTTCAGCCTGTCACTTAAAAAGCCCTTATTGGTACAAAAGACTACGATGGGAGTTTCTTCATTTTTGGTCCTAGCAAAAAAGTAAATGTGTTCGGGGGGCTGTTTGTTTGAGTCAAATGTTGATAGAATCGATTTCGCATTTGATGAACCATCAAAGATAATTTGGTGTGCCATTCCACTAGGTTCTAGTACTCCTGCTTCAACGGCAGCAACCATTTTTTTCTCGAGGTCATCGATATCGATTCCACCTGAGGGAGCCAGTTGTTCACATTTATTTTGTTTACAATACTCAAACTGAGATTTTATTTTTTTAAAGTCAGTTAGGACTGTCAGTCTTTGGCCTAAATCAATGTCAGTAATATCTTCCACCGAAGCAAACAATGCAAAATGCGGATTCAAAAATAGACTACCGATAATTATAATATGTTTGAAATATGTGCTCAAAATAGACTCCCATGCAGGCTGACAAAAGTTCGACCGCCCCTGTCTTTGGCGTAGAGTCTGAGTTATTTTCAGAAATTGTCTGCTAGCCAATGATTATGTTTCAGTAGGCCTGTGTAAAAAAACTGTTCAGATAAAAAATTGGTCGGACCGAGCGGATTTGAACCGCCGACCTCTTGCACCCCAAGCAAGCGCTCTACCAAGCTGAGCCACGGTCCGACACATTAGAATAAAACTTAGAATGTACTTTAGGACTAAACCAAATCTTTCCGATTGTCTAGAGAGAAGCAGGGGCTAAATCTCTGATATTTACTGTGAAACTCGAGATCACTCACCCCGAATCTATCAGTCCACCAACGACTTCGCTCTCAGCTTTTGATTAGCCTTCGATCATCCGCCATCGACCATCAGCCCTCAATCACTCTTCGATCAATCCTCTCTCAATCCTCGTCGTCCTCTTCAACAATACCGGCCAGGTCTTCACCATTCAACATGGCTTTGAGCACTTGGCTTGGGCGGAAGGTCAGGACGTGACGAGCACTAATGGTGATTTGATCTCCCGTTTGAGGGTTACGACCAATGCGCGAGCGTTTTGAACGCACCACAAAGTTTCCAAAGCCCGAGATCTTCACTTTTTCGCCGGTGGTAATGCTCTCTTTCAGAGTTTCAAAAACCATTTCCACGAGGTCTGCTGCTTCTTTTTTTGAAAAGCCTAAGCGCTCATACACTTTTTCAACTAAGTCCGCTTTAGTCACTGTGTTGTGACTGGTGTTTTGACCACCCATAGTCTCCCCCTCTTAATAACAAATCCTTGTCATCCTCAATTAGTATGAACTAACGAACGTGAATTTCCCAACGTTTTTTTACGTTCCCAAGGATAGCATCAACAGACTCTTGAACTTGAGCGTCAGTTAACGTTGATTCAAGGTTCTGATAGCGCAAACGATAAGCAACCGACTTTTGCCCCTCAGGTAGTTTATCGCCTTCATACACATCAAAAACGCCGACCGACTGGAGGTTTGCACCACCCGTCTTCAGGATTTCCTGCTGAACGACTCCAGCACCAAGGTTTTTTGGCATCACTAAGGCCAAATCACGATCAATCGCCTGGAACTTAGAAATAGCCTTCACATTGGATGTGCGCCCGATGCCCTTTAATAATCCTTCAGCTTCAAACTCAAAGGCCGCAGCATCAACACGAACTTTCATTTCTTCGCGCACAGAGGGGTGGAGTGTTCCCAAAAAGCCAATCTTCTTACCCTCAAGCTGCAGAATTACCGCTTGTCCTGGATGTAAAAAGTGGGGCACGCCACCCACCTCACTGGCCTTGAGCCATTGCCATCCACGGAAACCCAAGTTTGTTAAAACCTCTTCAACAACACGTTTTAAATCCATCACCACCGGCGTTTCTACGGACTTTGTCCAAAGGTTGGTGGTCCAGCCCCACGCCATCCCCGCCCAGCGCTGACGTTCTTGAAATCCACTATTACCAGAATCAAACACCGAACCAAACTCAAACAAGCGACCGTTTTCCACGCCATGGTGAAAGTTGTGTTGCAAATTATCTAGCAACCCCATCGTCAGCGTTGCACGCATCACGTCGATCTGTTCATTCAATGGATTCAGCAAACGCACGGGTTGAGCCGCCGCATGAAGGCCAGTCCCAGCCAAAATATCCACTGGTTGCATAAACTTGTTTTGCTTAGCAGAACCAACAAACGCAAAGTTCACGGCCTGACTGTAACTAAGGCCCGTCATCAATTCCACCAAAGTTGTTTGAAAACGATATGACAAATCATGAACCGTCGGCGGAGTCCCAAGGGCTGGCAAGGTTTCAGGAATATGCTCGTAGCCATTGAGGCGCGCATACTCTTCCACCAAATCCATGTCCACTTCGAGATCGAAACGCCAAGCGGGAGTTTGAATTTTATAACTCTCGCCCACTTTTTCTATTTGGCAGCCTAAACGCAACATCCAAGATTCAAACTTGGCGATATCAACGGCATACCCCAATCGATCACTGATGGTATTAGGATGTATTTCAATCGTTATGCGCGGAGACTCTTTGCTCTTCACCTCAAAAACCTTAGAACCGACTTGGCCACCGGCCACGTCAAGCAACAATGCGGTCGCACGGTTCAGCGCCTCCACGGTGTGAGTTGGATCCACTCCGCGAGAAAAACGGTAACCCGAGTCGGTGTTCAAACCATGTCCACGCGCTCCACGACGCACAAATTGGGGCGCAAAGTAAGCGGCTTCCAAAAAGATATCTTGAGTGTCATCTTGCACCCCTGAGTTCTTACCGCCAATCACACCACCCATACATAACGAGCGACTCGCATCTTGGATCATCAGTTCATCGCCACGCAGGGTCAGTTCTGTTCCATCCAGAGTGATAAACTTTTCTTGTGGACGAGCCTTACCAATGCGGAGTTTGCCACCTTGGATTTGGCGCAAGTCAAATGCATGCAGAGGCTGTCCCCACTCCATCATCACATAATTTGTGACATCGACCACATTATTGATAGAGTTCATTCCGACGGTTTCAAGGCGCTTTTTCAGCCACTCGGGGCTTGGACCAACCTTGACACCTCGAAGGATACGACCTGTGTAACGTGGGCACATTTCAGGATCGAGCACTTCAATCGAGAAATCGACTCCCGCTCCTGCAACAGAGTGTTCTTTGAGTTCAGTCTTTTTAAACGGACGATTTAACAAGCAAGAAATCTCACGCGCTAAACCAATGTGACTTAAACAGTCCGCACGGTTGGGAGTGACTTTCAATTCAAAAGTTACATCATTAAAGCCACCAAACTCAGCAAAGCCTTTGCCGATGGTTGCATCTTCCGAAAGGATCGCAATGCCATCGCTCGTGTCCGCCAAGCCAAGCTCTTTGTAGGAACAAAGCATACCGCCCGAGGCAACCCCACGAATCACTGAGTTTTTAATGGCGAAATTGCCCGGCAAAATGGCGCCCGGCAAAGCGACGATCACACGATCGTGGGCCTTGTGATTTTTGGCACCGCAAACAATCTGATGAACCACGCCTTCCCCCGTCGTCACCTTACACACACTGAGTTTATCGGCATCGGGGTGTTTGTCTTTTTCGAGAATCATCCCGATCTGAACAAACTTATATTGTTGAGTGAGATCATGAATCTCCTCGACCTCTAAACCCGCCGCTGTCAGCAAATTAGCCAGCTGGTCAGGGCGTTCAAAATACTCATTAACGTCTACGAATTCATTGAGCCAACGGAGAGAAATTTTCATTGGTTACAACCTTATTTAGGAAATTGCTGTAAAAAGCGTAAATCATTTTCGGGAAAGAGGCGAATATCGGGAATACCATATTTGATGATCGCCATACGCTCCACTCCAAAACCAAAAGCAAAACCCTGCCAATCAGGATATTTGACTCCCGCCGCTTGAAACACTCTTGGGTTGATCAAACCAGCTCCGCCGATTTCAATCCAACCGGAGTTTTTACAGAGAGAACACCCCTTGCCTTTACAAATCGGACACGAGCAATCCACTTCTGCCGAAGGCTCAGTGAAAGGGAAAAAGCTCGGACGAAAACGAGTTTTCAATCCTGAACCAAAAAACTCCTGAACAAAAAAGCTGATGGTGCCTTTAAGATCGGCCATTGAAACCTTGCGATCCACACACATACCTTCAATCTGATGAAAGTGTGGCAAATGCGAAATATCGCTGTCGCATCGAAACACCCCACCAGTACCAATAATGCGCAAGGGTGGTTTTTCGCCCTCAAGGGAGTGAATCTGAATCGGCGAAGTGTGCGTGCGCAACACATGAGTGCTATCGACAAAAAATGTGTCTTGCATGTCGCGCGCCGGGTGATCGGCTGGAATATTCAAGGCTTCAAAGTTGTAACGATCCTTTTCAATGAGCGGACCTGTGCGGAGGCTATAGCCCAAACGAGCGAGGATCTGAAAAATCTCCTGCGTGACTTTATGCACCGGATGCGGATGCCCCAATTCGCGGGGCCAGGCCGGCAGCGTGAG
>JBILOD010000089.1:0-10273 GCA_044374645.1 Pseudobdellovibrionaceae bacterium
CTGGGCGGAATGGACCGAAATGATCGGGCGGAATCGAACCGAATTGCCTGGGCGGATTGAGCCGAAACCGCCAGAATTCTTCTCTGCCGCTCTTTTCTAAGGCATCCGCCAAAGAAAAAGGGTATTATGAGGCAGAAAGTCTCCTCAATGTCGCCTCCATTTTGACACAGGAGTCACTCAGTCAAAATTTGAGTTTAAATATCGACTCACTAAAAGTGTCCATTGGAAGTAAGCTCGAGAATTCCGTCATCTCGAAAAGTTACACCCTAGTTGATTTTGATATTAAAGAAACTCGGCCTGAGAGCGTCACCGTTTTTCCTAAGGGACCATTTTCAGGAATGCAGTCCCACTCACACTTTTTAAATTTTATGATTACCCTCAAAGACAATTCTGACGGAACTATTATAAAAGTGAGCCAAGAAGCGCAGATTGGAGGAATTTCCATTACTCAGTTTGCTTTATTTTCATTCGGACTAGTTCAAATGAATGATCTTTCCAAGCAGTCTTTTTTTGGACGATTCCATTCTAATGGTGATGTTTGTTTCGGTGCGCGTCCTAGCTTTAATGTACAAAAAATGACATCCGCAGGAACTATCAGACCCGCTAAGGAGTATTGCCAGCCTTCAGGATTTAGTTTTAACTACGTGAGTAATATATCAGTTGATGGTAATATGAACAATGTTCTCCCCTTGACCGGAGAAATGGTTGAATGCACGAACTGCCTGGGGACAGGCAAGAGCTGGCCAGAATTTGCATTGGAACGGTGGAATGGTAATTTACAAGACAAAACTCATGGAGTTCCATTATTAAACTTTAGAGATAAGAATGGGGGTATTTTACAGCCAACCACATTGTTACAAACAGGACTTACTTCTGGTCAGTCTAGCCTAACTAAAGATAAAATGTTTGCATATAATGCAGATATAAGAATTCTAAACGGAATTTGGTTTATAAGAGATCCTGCGAACAAATTTAATTGGCCGGGCATTCCAATCTGGTCTGATCACCCAGGCCACTATCAAACAAAATATTTTCTATCGACGTTTCTTCCCAATGATTTGATGGTGGGACAAGACGATTTACGTACCTCACTCAACTGGGGGCCAAATACGCCAAAGAAGTATTCCTTCTATTCTTGGGATAGTTCGACGAAAACAATTGTGCCTCCAACCTCGCAGCGGGGAATCATTTCATACGGCAACATTGGAAAGGACACTTCTGGCGTCCATGTACCCGCCCATTACGCTTCTGATAACTATTGCAAGAACAAGTCCCCAGCGGCTGTATGTACCAATTGTAATTCGAGTATTGTTAGCGATGCAAAAGTGGAGGTTGCTTGTTCCACTGGACCAATTTCTAAAGAGGCAAACTTTATCAACGCTACTCGAAGTGGACACCGTGTGGGAATTTTGCAAGAAAATGGATCCGTGACAGGCTCCTCAAAGGAAGCCGCAAGCAAAATCTTACCAATGAACTTTGACATGGCGGCATTCCAGGAGGCGTTATCTTCTTGTTCTCCCAGCGACTCCCCAGGTGAACTCGGTTGTATTTTTAGTACCACTGGATTGGCAGGGCGCCCCTTCAATGGAATTATCTTTATTGCCACAAGATGGAAGGAACCAGCAAACTCAGCCGCTCCCAATAAACAGGCCGACGCCGAAACCAGACATGCAGGTAAAAACACTGATCCTAATCAGATCCCGACGACATCCCCAGCCCAACAACAATCCCTGCCAATTGAATTATGTTCAGATGATAGGAATGGAGAGCCTCTTGATCCAGATGGTTTTTTCCGCATTCCGAAATGCGCTGACTATGACCCTGCCCTTGGAATAAACGCCATTAAAACTCAAACAGACTCAGTCCGACTGATCAATGCTTCACAAATTTCAAAAACGGTTTTTCCAAAAGGGTTCACCTTTTTGACAACCAACGAGATCTATACGGTGGGAGATATCAACATCTCATCCGATCCTTCATCACCTGATTCAAACAACTGGGTTCCAGCTTTAATTTCCGGCTATCGACCGATGGTGCTCTCGAACAAATGGATCGATAGCTCAGCTCCATGGCATCTGAATACAGTCGACAACACCTCCATAAGAAAGGGAAGCGATACAAAAATTAATGCTGCTTTTGGGTCTTCCAATTACATCTTTTTTAATGAACAATGGTCCGGGTACAAGTTAATCCTAAATGGACCTAAATTATATCAGTTTACACCTAGTCTGTATGGAAGAAACATAAGTGGGAATTTCTCGGTGACCAATGGAAAAATTTGTTCACTCCCCTCTATTGAGTGGAAGTATGACAAACATTACGAGTTAATCAGTAATAGTCCGCCAGGACTACCATTTGTCGATGTTTTTATGATTCTTTCATTCATTAGAGAATAAGAAACTTATGGGATCAGAACAAAATCCCCGAACCCATCGGGCCACCAGATCTCAATCAGTGGCCCAGCTGGAACTCCGTCGCCGATTTACCTTTGAATAGTACCTTCGTAAATGCAGGTTTGGGTTTGGTCGGGGCGTTTGGGATCTCGATAGTCAAAATGGGACTCACGTATCAGTTGGAATCGATTTGGCGAGGTTCTAAGGAGCTTGGTCGTCCCCCAAAAACTATCAATGTACATACGTTGCGTCCACGTACCACCCATTTCTTCGAGGAAATAGACACCTCCGTCTGGTGTTGATCCATAACGATTAAGATAGCGATTCACATTATATGCCCCAAGCTCTAGGCGATCGGAACCCGAACTGTTCTTAGTAAGGGACGTAAAGAATAGAGTTCCCGACGGATGTTGCTCAATACGAAACTCAATCTCACCTCGATCGGGTTTTTCCCGGTCACAGCGGATAGACTCTACGTGATACCGTCCCAAAAAATCCAGCCAAGGATTTTTGGAAGGAATGGTCAGGTGCCCATCGAGAGTGATCCAATGGTTTCCATAAGTCGCTTGGTAAACATAAGCACTTCGGACATCGTATTCCCTTATAAGCCCTTCTAATTGCTGAATCAGTTCCGGCAAGTTATGTAGTTTTATAATTTTCTCGTTTCGGTAGGGGTGACTACCAGTCAAACCCTCTTGGTGGGCCATGAAAAATTCTCGCCCTCCAAAAGTATCAAGGTAACCTTTGGTATGAAGTTCCTGTTCGGCATCTTGAATTTGAGTATTTAAAAACTCCCTTGCCCAAGTTAACTTGAGACGGAGCAAATCCTGATAGCTTTCTTCCTGAGGACCAAAAACCAGATACGGCATATTTGAACTCGCTCCTTCAAATCTCTGGAGATTGAGAAGGGCATCATTGAGGTGTTTCCGAGCCAATTCCAAATTATTGCTCCGCAGGAGGGCCGGAACTTCACTGAGCGACCAACGGAAGGTTGAGAAAAGGTCTCGCAAATGGTCTTCATTGAACTTTTCATCACTTCCATAAAACTGGAGCGTCCAAGCCACCTTTTTTTGAAGAGAGGAGGCTTCGAGTTCATCGGCACCCAAAAAGTGACTGATCTCATGAATGAGCAGCGCCAAAATTTCCCGTTTTGCGACGGCCACATCAATCTTTTTGGAAATGCTGAAGGCGCTCAAACAAATGGTATTTGGTTTTGTGCCATGAATACTGCCATCAACCTCACGCCCATCCTTGGTGTAACAAGGACTTTCTTCACGCACTTCGAGCCGAAGGTACTTTAGAACTTCTTGGGCTTTCCGAGGACCATCGAACAGCTTTGCCCCCAAACCAGGACTGTCTAACCCAATGCGATGTTTCTCGAGGTAGTTTAATAAAAAAAGCAAGAGCGGTTTGGACTCTTCTGCAATCTCACGCACCTGGTAAATTGGAACTGGTTGAGCAGGCAGAGTACCACCCCCACCTCCGTCCATTCCGCCGGCGTTGGCATCTCCATAGGTGACTCTCGTTAATAAAACTATGACGAACTGTAGTAAAATGAACTTTGTTTTCATGATTCCCCTCTTATTCTTCACCGATTTAAGACTTTCAACTTTAATTTCCAAAATTTGACCGCGATCAATAAACACATATTCCTTCTAAAATTGACTCAAAGGCATATTTTAGTTGTCATTTTTGACTGAAATAATTTACCAATTGGTCAACTTTTTGCCACGGAGAGCAAACCTTGCCGTACCCGGAAATGGGTCATAAACTCATTTTCCAAAAGTCCAGACGGTTGGTTTTAAGCCCCCTGGCTCTAACAAAAAAGAACGAGGATTATATGAAGTTAGTTGTACAAAAACTGAATCACTTTCTAGTGCTTGCCAGCTTGGTTTTGGTGAGTCTCATAAGTCTCAGTAGAGTTTTCGCTGCTGAGACTCTGCAAATTGTGCCAACAGAAAAGGTTTGTATGGTGACAAATATGGTTTTCCCAAAAACTCAAATTCCTGTCACTCATGGGGGTAAGACTTATTATGGGTGCTGCGAAAACTGCAAGAAAACACTTTCTGAAGATGCCGCATCACGCTTTGCCATAGATCCAGTCTCTGGAAAGAAAATTGATAAAGCCACTGCGGTCATTGCCGCAAGGGATGATGGATCTGTCATTTATTTTGAAAACAAAAAAACCTTCGATAAATACAATAACAGCTCTAAAAAGTAAAAATTAAGTAAGGAAGCTCGACATGATCCTTTTTGAATTCAATGATTATCGAGCTTTCCTACAAGATTTCATTAAGAGCCAAAAACGAGGCGGGCATGGTTATAAACTTAAGTTTGCCGAAACGCTTCGGGTTCATCCTACCCTCATTACTCAAATTCTAAAGGGACAAAAATCGCTCTCATTAGAGCATGCCCTTACTCTCTCACAATTTATTGGATTTTCTGAACTCGAAAAGGAGTATTTTCTTACTCTCGTGGAAATGGAACGTGCTGGCACCGAAGCTCTTCGCATCTTTTTTGAAAACAGACTTCAGAAACTCAAAGGCGAGAACGACAAAATTAAGAACCGAGTCCAAAACTACACCGCTCTCTCTGAGGCAGATCAGGCCATCTTCTATAGCCATTGGTACTACTCTGCCATTCGGTTGTCTTGTGATCTATCTAACAAAGTGACTGCGGCCAGTCTTTCGCGAGATCTTGCTCTTCCCCTCAATTTGGTACAACAGGTCTTAGAGTTCTTGATTTCGCGCGGCCTAGTACAACAAGGTCCCAAGGGTACACTGCAAACTGGGGTTCAAAACACTTTTCTCCCATCGGATTCGCCATTGATCAGTCGACACCATATGAACTGGCGTATTCAAGCCCTAGAGCGCCATCCGCGGTTAACGGCCGATGAATTGGCTTTTAGTGCACCCGTGACAGTGGCCTCTGCTGATATCCCGGTCATTCGGAAAATGTGTCTCAGCTTTATTCAAAAAATATCGAAGGTGGTGGCCGCCAGCCCACCAGAAAAACTGGCGTGTTTCACAATGGATTGGTTTAAAATTGAGCCACACACAATGGAATCAAAAACAGACTGAACTCACTGCGCGTTGTTGCCAGCCTATTTGACATTGGCTCTAGGTCCTTCTATGACCACCATACACTTTTCAAGGGAGGTCCTATGTATTCGTTTTTATTTAGTGTTGGCCTTGTGGCAATTATTTATTCTACACAATCGTTTGGCAGTGCCCTTAACTCCTATTCTCATCAGTTCTCAGTGCTCACAGAAAACTCCAAACATGTTGAAATAAACCCAACTTATATCACCAAACAAACGGCTTATAGGGGACGTTTTTCTGGAAATCATTATACCTATGAAGCGAGCGAAAAGATCTACAACTTTGTTTACACTCACGGACTTAGTGATAACTCTTCCATTCGCGCACAAACTTCAATCGGAGATCGCTCCTCGCACCACACCCGAAATCTCGAAGCACGAGACTACAAGTCATCAGGTATGGGCGATTTGTCCGTAGCCTATAATTGGCTCCAAAAACGAGATACATCTAATGTTCTGTTCGGTGGAGAACTATCCATCAGCACTCAACCCAATGAAGTGGCCACGAGCAATCGCAGTGGTAACTTCGCAACCGGTGGTCACTCGATTCGTCCGTTTTTAGGTTATGAACATGCCACCACTTTTGGAGTGGTTGGTGGCCTTATTTCTTACCAGGTCTTTGGCCCTAGAACTTCACTGTTCAAAAATAGCAACGGTAAGACCTTGGATAAGGAAACTGAGTTGGGTGGTAACCTCCTGGAAATTGGAAGTTTTGCCGAATACCAATCACCAACCTTTTTGGTGGGCGCTTCCATCAGCTATGGAATGCACGACTCTACGGATACTAAAGACTCAGAGGGTATTGTCCACTACGACTCAAAAAGCTTTCTCGGCACCAAGCTCTATGGACGACAGATCATCGCCGAAGGCCTTACATTAATCCCATCAATCCGCTATCGTTCACTGCTGACAAAGAATATTGATAACTTGGAATATTCAACGGGACGGGACCTTGCTCTGCAAGTCAGCTTTGAGGTCACTCTCTAGCACCACGTTAAAAAGGTCCGCCTGGTCGGCGGCTCCCTTGTAAAGTGCCAGCCGCAAGTAATTTCGCGACAGCGACTAGTTAGATTCTGCTGAAAAAGTGCCAAATTCAAGGCGGCAAGTTTCAAATCGAACGAGGCGTAGGCAGAGCGGGGTTTCCCCACTGTGAAGGGCTGCCCACGTTGAGTGAGAGAGAGGGTGAAGATAACGCCGACGTTGGACTTTTTCAGCGGAATCTAGTCAATGAACGCTCGCGTTAGTGGAGATGAAGAGACGGATCCAATTAGTTGTCATGTCCTAAAAACTCACCTAGGCTTTTCTAAGGTGAGGTAGTTATGGCAGCTTGGATTATTGTCGTCGAGTGGATAGCACGTTTAATTTTGTTTGGGCTCATTGGTCTATCGATTTGGTCGATCTCAATCATCATCGAGAGACGTCGGTTTTATAAACAGTTCGAAGCTCAGGACAAAAACCCTCAACTCTTCGAGTGGATTGAAGGCCATCAAAAACAAACCTTGGTGGACTGGGCGCAAAAGCACCAGGGACTTCGCGCTGGGACTCTTCGCGCAGCATTCAGTGCTCCCGCCAGCTCAAGGATGGACGTGATTGAAAAATCAGTCTCCGCGTATTGGGCACGAGAACGACAGAACCTTGAAAAAGGATTGCCCGTGCTTGGAACCCTTGGTTCAACAACGCCCTTTGTCGGTCTACTAGGAACAATTCTTGGAATTATAGTTTCATTCGGAGCACTATCAACAGGAGTGATTGACTCCCAAAAAGTGATGTACTCCTTGGCCGAAGCTCTGATCCTCACTGCCGTTGGCCTTGCCGTAGCCATCCCGGCCGTTATTGCATTCAATTTTTACTCTCGTCGTTTACTGGCACTCTTTCGTGAAGGTGAAGCTCTGCGCGATGCCGTACTTGCCCATTTCACCGGAAAGTCCAACTAACATGGCAGGCCAAGGAGGCTTCGATCCCCAAGATTTGAACGGCATCAATGAGATCAATATTACTCCCTTTGTGGACGTGGTCTTGGTGTTGCTGGTTATTTTTATTGTAACGGCTCCGATGATGATGAAAGACGTCATCGGCCTGAACCTTCCCAAAACAACTAGCTCCGATTCACAGAGTTTTTCAACACTTGCCATTGCAGTCACAAAAAATGGTCAGTATCTGTTGAATGGTGAACTCGTTCCACCCGAAAGTTTGAGTGAGCGCTGCCGAGAGGCCGCCAAAAAAAATGACCAAGCTCAAGCCGTCATCAGTGCAGATGTGCAAGCGCTCCATGGTGATGTGGTTAAAGTGATTGACCTAGTGAAATCAGCAGGAATTTCACAATTTGCCATTCAAGTGGAAAAAAGTGCTCAATGACTCAATCCCAATCTCCAATCCTACAGTCGATCATAATCCATGCCTTGATCGGAGGTTTATTTGGAATGGTGTTTATTTTTAATCCAAGCTCATTACCCCAAAAACAAAAGATTAAAGTGGAAATCAAAGAGGTCATTAAACCTAAAGAGATCCCTCCTGAAAAACCGTTTGTACTACAAACCACAGCTCGCCCTAATCCTGCCGAACCCAAACAACGGGAACCAAGAAAGATTTTCGGCATAAACAAAAACACATTAACGGATACAACCAACGCCGCAGGCGTTGCCATCAAAGCGGGAAATACCATTGCCAAAGAAATTGACCAAGAGGCATTGAGACCTGAAGATGAACAAGCGCTACCCATTCCGACCGAAGAGTATTTGATTAGCAAAATGCCCAACCTTAAGTCGGAAGTGCGCATTCCCTACCCACCCGAAGCTCGTAAAAACAATATTGAGGGTCTCGTTGTCCTAGAGATTCTTATTGATGAAACGGGCAAAGTTCGTGCAGCCTCTTTGATTGAGGGACCTGGATATGGACTCAATGAAGCCGCTCTCAATGCCATTTACAGTTTTGCATTCAGTCCCGCCATGGTTGAGCAAAAACCTGTCGCGGTTAAAATTCGTTACGGCTATCGATTTATCTTAAACTAGGAGATTTAAATGCCTCAGTCGCGACCCATTCAACTCGCCTACATCGTTACGATCCTCATGGGTTTCGCCAGTTCAAGCTTTGCCGAAATTCGAGGGCAAGTCCTAGAAAAAGGAACTCGAAAACCATTAAATGATGTCAATGTGTTTGTCTTACCTCAAAAGTGGAAGGCGACCACTGACCAAACAGGTCGATTCCAATTTAACGAATCTCCCACCGAAGAGGGTGAGCTGATCATCAATATCAGTGGATACAAGAAGTTCACAAAAAAAATTGATCCTACTATGATCCAGGGAACACAAACAAATGATTTAAAGATTTATGTTGAGAAAGAATCCTACCAATATTTGGAAACCACGGTCACCGCTGCCCGAGAGAAAAAAGAATCCCAAAAAACTCTGAAACAAGAGGAGTTTTTGACAATGCCCGGAAGCGGCGGAGATCCAGTGAAGGCCGTTCAGAATTTGCCAGGGGTCAATCGTTCCAGTGGTGGAGATTCTCGTGTTATCATTCAGGGAGCCGAACCCGAAGACACCAAGTACAATATCGGTGGACATGAAGTTCCTCTGATTTTTCACTTTGGTGGTCTTACTTCAATTGTTACTCCCGAAGCCATTGAGAGTGTGGATTACTTTTCGGCCGGTCATGGCGCGGAGTGGGGGCGGGCGTTGGGAGGCCACGTGGGCCTCAATGTGCGCAACCCGAAGACCGATCGGCACCACGCCTTTGCCTTCATGGACACTTTCAATTCGGGCGGCCTCGCTGAAGGCCCAATTGATGAAAACTCATCGTATTTAGTCACGGGTCGCTATTCCTATGTGGGTGAAGTTCTCAAATCTGTGATGAAAGACAATGAGGATTTTGATCTTTCTGTGGCTCCCTCTTTTTATGACCTCAGTGGACTGTATCAACGCAAACTTTCAGACGCCGATGAGGTTCGCCTATTTACAATTCTGTCACAGGATAAGTTAGAGTTCGTTCTCAATAAGCCAGTTGGAAATGATCCGAAATTACGAGGTCGTTTTTTTCAACAGACGCGCTTTAATCGGATCATCCCCCAGTGGAAGCGCCAGATTGATAGTACAACCGCACTTAAAATTACCTCAGCCTACGGTAACAATGACATCTTAGCTGATATCGGCACCAACTATTTTCATTTACTCAATAGAGCGTTCACGAATCGAGCCGAATATTCCATGGCGCTTCAACCACAATGGAAGAGCAGTTTTGGAGTTGATACTCTTGATAATTGGTACAATGTGGAACTACGAATTCCCACCAACTATGCCGAAGGCGGCGTTTCTAACCCTCTCTCCAGCGGGGAAGTGAAAGAGACCAAAGTCAAAGGTCATGATAACCTATTGGGAGTCTATTGGACCAATGAGTACAAAACGAGCGATGCCTCGCCGTGGACTTACCTTCCTCAAGTGCGCTTCGATCGTTTCTCCCCCACCAACGAAATTTTAACTCAACCTCGATTTTCATTGCGCTATCAAGTCGACCAGAGTTTGCTCCTACGTTTTGGAACCGGACTGTATTATCAACTCCCGCAGCCTCAAGAATATGACAATTACTATGGTAATCCTGACATCAAAAGCTCTCGAGCCCAACATTACATCCTTAGTTTTGAAAAAGACTTTCGCCAAGGATCTACGGAGGGCTACCAATGGACGTCAGGGCTCTTTTACAAAAATCTCGACTCGCTGGTTATTCCCTCCCGCCGACTCGTTACCCGAAACAGTGTGCAGAATTTTGAAAACTTCAGTAATGAAGG
>JBILOD010000540.1:0-2954 GCA_044374645.1 Pseudobdellovibrionaceae bacterium
GATTAACTACATATTAGATCAATGGCTGGCTTATTTCAAGATTCCTCCTTTTTTAAGACTTAGCGGTCACAAAGCTAAAGCTCCCCCGAGTTAATTCCGATCGTTAACTTGTAGGGGAGCTATCGATGCCTTTAGAAAAAATCTATTCTCTTTTCAATGAGCCTGAGATGGTCAGGATTGACAGGCTGACTGAGGAACAGGCTCTCGTCGTGTTAAAGGGGCTATCCAAATCAGCTATTAAGGAGTGGGACGTTTGGCATGTCGGCTTAAAAAACTGGCTTCCTGCAGGAATGTTCCTTGATTCCTATGACAAAGAAAAATCTCAGGTCCCGTTGGGGCTATCTGTGCCCGATTCTAGCCACTCTGAAAGCTCTGATATCAACAAGTCGGGTCTCTCATTAAAGGAAGAAGCTCAAGTCTGGCAAGTTCAACGACGTAAACATTCACGCTATCAATCCCGAATGATTCTTGAAGTGGAACTTGAAGGTAAAATTTGGCAAACCACTACAGTGAATGTTTCCCTGGGCGGAATTAAGCTTGAAGAGACTTTACCCTTTCCAAACAACACGCCAGTGAATCTTGTCCTAAAGCACGGCAATTCAAAACTGCACCTTCGGTGCCAGGTGATCAATGATCAGGCCAATCCTGAAGATCGGACACGCCTTATGATTCAATCGTGTGAGCATCTTGAGCTTCTTCGTCACTGGATTGTCAAAAATACGACCTGGGAATCCAAATAAAAAGAGTTTCATAAGGCCAAGAGTCTTTGTTTGAGTGCTGCGATGGTACTCGTAAGATTTTGTTGCGCGGCCTCGGTGAGTTCATCCTTTATTTCCCAACTGTAACCAGGGATGGTCAACACAAAGGCCTTCGGTGTACGTCCATAAAGCTGGTCTGAAAGCGCCAGGATTGATTCCATGCCCATGGCATGGGTGGAGAAAGCAATGTCATCAGAGGGCTTTATTGGGCGTAAGGCAAAGGGGGCAATGGCGTCTTTCTCAATGGTGGCATCAACAAAGATCACCACATCAAAGTTTGAAATCTCTAAGGCGTCTTCAATATTGAGTTGATAGTTGGACTGAAGTTCGATCTGGGCTGGTAGATTTAGATTTTCCAGTTCCTCGATCAAACGAATTCCTAAACCGTCATCTTGACGTCCCACATTCCCAATTCCGTAAAAAAGGAGACGGGGAGAATGGGGGAGCGCGTTCATAGGACTGACAAGGGAAAAAATATCGTCTAAGGTCGTCGGCATAGTGTAACTCACACATACATCTTGGGATCGTGAGCGAGACTGAGGTCGTCCACGATCCCTTTCGTTTTCAAATCCAAAATCAGGTTAAAGACCCAGGGGGGATTTTATTTCTTTTCTGAACCCTTGATTTTTTGATCAAGAAGTTGCCCTGCGCTATCTTCTAAATTCACGACGAGGGGCATTTGTCCCACCGCGTGAGTGGCGCAGCTCAAACAAGGATCATAAGCGCGAATAGCCACTTCGACTTGGTTGAGCATGCCCTCGGGAATTTCCTTCTGGCCGCTGATTACATTTTTTGCCACCCAATTGACTGCGCGGTTCATGCCTTCGTTATTGCTGGTGGTTGATACGATCAGATTACACATCGTAATCAAATCATTTTTATCCACTTTGTAGTGGTGGAACAAAGTACCTCGAGGGGCTTCGATCACGCCCACGCCTTCACCGGTGTGAACACCCGTTTTTACCATTTCTCCCGAATAGAGATCTGGATCATTGAGCAACTCACGGATCATTTCTGCCGAGTGCAGAATTTCAATCAGACGGGCCCAGTGCATGTGCATGGATTTGCCGCTCGGTTTGCCATTGGAGTAGGCCTTGTAGATTTCAAATTCTTTTTGGGCGAGCGGACTCGGGATGAAATCACAAGTGTTCAGACGAGCCAAAGGACCAACACGGTACCAGCCCTTTTCAGTGCCAAGGCTCTTAATGAAAGGGAATTTCATATAAGACCAGTTGCGCACCTCTTCGGCGATGTACTGATTGTATTCTTGGTAGTCAATGTGGTCGAAAATCTTTTTGCCATCATGATCGATAGCGCGCAAACCACCGTGGTACAGATCAAGAGCCCCGTCCTTGCGAATTAAACTTAAATAGTTTGATGGAAAGTCCGCAAAGCCATCGACAAGACTTTGGTTTTTGCGATGGTAATCTTTAAAGAGTTCAATTCCTTCAAGGGCCCACTCTACCATAATGTCCGCGTTGAAATCCGGAGTTCCTTCAAGGAAGTGTTTTTTCTCCTCCGCAGTGAGATGGCGATTGATTCCCCCTGGAATGGCGCCGGTGCCATGCACTTTTTTGCCGGCTGTGGATTTGATGATCTCCTGACCGAACTTACGCATCAATACAGCTTTCTTTGCTAAATCTGGAAAGCTGTTGATCACACCAATGATATTCCGCTCAACGGGGTCTGCATCCATACCAAAAAGCATGTCCGGTGACGCCAGATGAAAAAAGTGGAGTACATGGGATTGAAAGAACTGTCCGTAGTGCATCAGTCGGCGCATTTTATCGCCAGTCGGAGTCAAGGTGTCCGAAGGGACGCCAATGATATAATCCATGGCCTTGGCTGCGCAAAGATGGTGGCTCACAGGACAAATTCCACAAAGTCGTTGCACTAACACCGCTGCTTCCCAGTACGGACGGCCTTGGACAAAGCGTTCAAAACCGCGAAACTCCACGATGTGCAGTCGTGATTCCAATACGTTGTTGTTGTCATCGAGTTTAATAGTCACTTTGCCGTGACCTTCAACGCGAGTAACAGGATCAATAGTAATTTTACGTGACATGGTTCACTTCCTTAATCGTATTTAAAGTTTTCGTAGGAAAGATGATCGAGGCTTCGGCCTTCAATCACCGCAGTCAGAGCTTCCCAGAACAAATCAGCTCGAGGTGCGCATCCAGGTAAGAACGCATCGAT
>JBILOD010000541.1:0-2949 GCA_044374645.1 Pseudobdellovibrionaceae bacterium
GAGAAAAATTGCAACGACAACAGGCAAAAAAGTAACGAGACAATCTGTTTTCGCTAACTCCGAACAGGCTCTAGTTAGGGCCGTCTTAATGTTCGTGAATCTTTGGAGAAATTATGAATCTAGATCAAGTGGTATCGCCCTTTTTGAGCGAATATGTAAAACAAAAATTTGGTGTGGTGAGTGTAGAAGAAAAAAAAGCTACTTGTGGTGATTGTCTGTGTTCAAAGCCTGAGAGGGGGAATCTTCCCTTTTATCGGAAAGATTTGAAGTGCTGTACCTTTCAACCCTTTCTGCCCAATTATGTTGTAGGAGCGCTGCTGGAGGAAGGATCGGGTTGGGTGAAGGAGCTGATCGAGGGTAAAATTAGACAGAGAGAGTACGCGATGCCGATGGGTTTGTTTGTGCCTGTCAGATATCAAGTGGCTTTTAATCGGAGGGGAGAAACTGATTTTGGAAATCGCGAAGAGTTTCTATGCCCTTACTTCGATCATGCCGGGCAAAGGTGTGGTATCTGGCGCCACCGAGGTTCAGTTTGTACTTCCTATTTTTGTGTGAGCGACCGGGGGGAAGCTGGTTTGCGTTTTTGGGAATTGCTGGGTGAGTACTTGCACGTTTGTGAGATGGTGTTGGCGCAAGATTGTGTGGTTTCGATGGGACTACCGCCGGAATGCATTGATGGGCAATTGGAATATATTAACTGCGCAACTGGGACGGATGAAGAATTGGCGAGTGATTCCATGAGTGAAGTTTTGTTCCAAAATCAATGGAGTGAATGGAGTGGGAGTGCTGAGGATTTTTATCGTGGTTGCAGTAAGTATGTGAGGGAGTTGGGAGTTAAGGGCCTTGAGGAGCTGCTTTGGGAAGAGGCGGGTGAGTTAAGTGGTATGCTGCGGGAGCAGATTGCTTATTTAAAAAATAGCAATCTAGGGTAGGAGCTAGGAATCAACGATCTCCCTCCATCGAATCGAGGATTGGAATTGGGTTTTGATCAGTGAAAACGGGAGAAAGTTCACGGGGGCCAGTGGGATCTTCCGGAGTCTTAATACACTTCTCGACAAACAAATCAGGTTGCCCAATCATTTTCAAATAATTTGTACAGGAGGCAGGTATTTCACGTCCCGCCAATGTTCTGTGATGTAATTCTCGAAAGAGAGCCACGGAATGCCCGTCTTGCCATTTTAAACTTAGGGGCAGGTTTATATTCCGATCAGAAAGATAACAGATGGACTCTTTGCTGTGAACACTGAAAAGATCGGCGAAGTCTTCGTTGTAGAGTTTACCCGGAATGTCGTTGTTTCGGATTTGTATCATCACTCTGCCCAGTAGGGTGCCATTAAATTTTTTCTCGAGGCAGGAAATAATTTTTTTGGTTTGTGAGCCACACACACTGCGGTGTTTCTCGAGTGCGGCAGAGAGCCAGTGTCCCATCTCATGGGTGACCGTTGCTTCATTATGGGACCTTATCCTAGACGTTGTGAACCCGAGAACCTCTTTCCCGTGTTTTGAAGGACTGAAGTAAGATGAAGTCAATGGCTCTTCTAGTCCCAGTTCCGGAAGTTTATCGCAGCGGTGGGACAACCAAAGTGGAGTGTCGATAGTGTAGGCGAAAATCCTTTTGCTGATAGGGTTTTTGAGTTTCGGAAGGGGACGGCTCTCAGTTGGACTCCATGCTGAAATTTGGTCTGCAAAGCGCTCTCTTGATTCGAAAGAAAGTGTCGGAGTGAGTGACAGATCTTTTTTGATCACTTCTGTGCAAGCTTTAGAAAAGTTCAGTTCAACGATTTGGAGGACTTTCGAGTGAGCGCTGGGCAGGGTTTTCGATTTAAAGTTGGCTAGCTCTGCTTCCGTTGGCAAATTGGCCAATCGTTCATAAAGGCGGTCTTGACAAATACGAAAACCGCTTTCCAAGTCTTTTATCTGGGACTGGAGTTTTGGCAAGTTGGTCTTCCAAATCGCGGCAAGTGCCTGGGGTTTTTGATAGAAAATTTCAAACTGTTTTGGATTTTCAAGAGCATACATATACTTTTCTATGGCTATGAGGTTCCCGTCGAGCTCGGACTTTGAGTACGATTGGACTTCTTGGAGTATTGTTTCTAACCATTCTTTTTGGAGGGCCCAGTTTTTTGGGAACTTGGATTTGAACTCATTGATTTTGTGTGTGATTCGAGTTCGTTTGTCAAACATTGAGAGCCTCTGAATCCCTGCAATGTCTTGTTCAAGAATGGTCTCAAGATGTTTGTAGGCGGAGGACAGATCCATCATCGCACCATTGCAGTCAAATCGGGAGCAATCAGTTTGTGCCAGCGAAAAGTTTGCTTCAAAGTAAGACTCAGGCGAGTTGATTTCCTCTCTTGAGTTCCCTTTTCCCTGCATTTCAATCTGATCGAGGACATTTTGGCGGTATGTTTCCAAATTTTTCTTGATGAGATTCAACTGATCTTGCTCCAAAATTCGAAGTCGAACTTTTACATTCGCTATTTCTAACTGGTTGGCCTTTGGCGAAGTATCAGTTTCATTGGAGAGTTGGTGGCGCTCGACGGGACAAAGGTCTTGCGCACACTTTTGTCTCTGTTGCTTGTCAAATTCGCCACATTGCTGAACTTGTTTACTGTTACCTTCGTGGTAGGCAATGACTTGTCTTTTTTCATTGCAACGTTCAGCGAAATTGGATTCGCTCAGTGGTAAGGCCCTATTTGAAACTGGGGATTTGGCCAAAACAGCAGTAACTAGAATTCTGAAGAGGGCGTTTCCAGAAAAGATTGTCACGCTCCTGTCGCTCCTCTAAAAGGTTAAGAATCCTTGTAAATGGCATTGCATGCTGATTGACAGTTTCTCGCAGGGTAGTCCCTTCGTCAAAAACTACTCGCAAACCTGTCGATTCGAAAGACCAAAGTCCATCTCTTAGTAACAAGCACAGACTATATCATCACTTAGAACACACTTCGCCTT
>JBILOD010000542.1:0-2948 GCA_044374645.1 Pseudobdellovibrionaceae bacterium
GAGGGGCTTTGATTTGTTGTTGATTGCGACTTATCGCTTTAGATGGGACTGATAAAACAATCGCCAAATTCAAGGCAACTAGTCCTAAGCACCAGGGACGGAAAAAACTCTGAATCATCCATTTGATCATCATTATAAGAACTCCTTTTTTTTCTTTTCATCTACAAGGGCGGCAATGACAAGGTCACCGCTCACATTTAAAGTGGTTCGGCACATATCCAAAAATCGGTCAACACCCATGATCAGGCCCATGCCTTCCACAGGGATTCCCATTTGCTGGGTCAATATCATGATCAGTGGTAGGGACCCTCCGGGAACACCAGCAGTTCCGACTCCCGCAAGAATAGACATCAAAACGACTTTTATTTGTTGGGAAACATCAAGCTGAATTCCATAGACTTGAGCTAAAAACAAAACCGTGATTCCTTCAAAAAGCGCAGTTCCATTTTGATTGGCCGTGCTGCCAATGGTTAAGACAAAGCGCGATGTTTCAGGGGTGAGTTTAAGAGTGTGTTCGGCCACTTCAAGAGAGCGCGGGAGAGTGGCATTGGACGAAGCTGTCGCAAACGCATAAAGATAAACCTCTCGACACCCTCGAAAGAAGGCGATTGGTGACCACTTGGTAAACCCTTTCAGTAAAAGGGAATACACCACGAACTGCTGAAGAAGCAGGGCAGACACGACCACTAAAACATAAAAGCCCAGCGAGAACAGAATTTGATGGCCAAATTTAAAAGTGGACTGAAAAACGAGGGCAAATACGGCATAGGGGGCCAAGCGCATAACCCAATCGACAATTTGCATGCAGGTTTCATAACATTCTTCAAAAAGGCCAATCCATTTTGGAGGATGGGTGCTCGTGTTTTGCTTGCAAAGTGCAATACCAAAAATCAGCGAGAAAAACATCAATGCCAGCATTTCGCCATCAAAGGCTTTGGTGGCAGCTTCGATGGGGTTTTTCGGAATAATCTCCAGCAAAGCTTGGATGGCCGGCTTTGATTCAGTGACATTTTTTTGAATTTTCGCCAGATTGGCGCTCGTGGTGTCAGTCAACTGAGGAAGTTCAATGCCATCACCTGGGCGGAGAATGTTAACCATTGTAACGCCAATGATAACCGAGGCTGAACTAGCGAGTAGGGTGAACAATAATGTGCGACGCGCGACTTTGGCAAGCCCATGATGCGAGGTTAGCTGATAAACCCCCACGATCAATCCACTCATCACCATCGGAACTACAATCATAAAAATTCCGCGTAAGAACACTTGGCCCAGCGGTTCAAAGAGATAGCTGTTGAGTCCTTGTGCGAGGGGGTTGTCATAGGCGGCATGAAGCACAAGCCCCAGCACGGAGCCTAGGATTAAGCTTAGAATTAATTTATAATGCGGTTTCATGGGTCGAAACTTAAGTCATTCAAAGTCCGGACTCAATCAATATATGCTTAGAGTTCGGGTTTGACGAATCTGCTCGCATACTAAACATTCCACAGCATTCGCTAGACAAGATCGAGTGGATGGGTAAATACTCGACCCCACTCATAAATGTAGAGCGAACGGCGGAGGAATTATGGCTATTCAAGAGCTTACACCAGAACAAATACGAACGATGAGCCTCGAAGAAAAAGACCAGTGGTGGCTCAAGAATGTCTATAAAGGCAATATGCCTCAGTTGAATGTGCGTTCGGCACTAACGGGGATGATCCTAGGTTGTATTCTCAGCATGACCAATCTTTATATCGGGATTAAAACGGGATGGACGCTCGGAGTGGGTATTTCTTCGGTTGTGATTTCCTATGGTCTCTTCCGCTTGATTTCTCGTTTTAAATTGGGCACCGAGATGTCCATTTTGGAAAACAACGCCATGCAGTCGATTGCCACCAGTGCTGGCTACATGACAGCTCCATTGTGTGCTTCCATTCCCGCTTATATGATGGTCACCAATCAGATCATTCCAATGTGGCAGGTGATCCCCTGGATTATTTCTTTGGCTGTATTGGGTGTTCTATTTGCATTTCCTCTTAAAAAACGATTCATCAATGATGAGCAATTGCCCTTCCCTGAGGGATACGCAGCCGGTATCGTTCTCGACAGTCTCCATAGTGATCAGGGACAAGAAGGCACCTTTAAAGCCAAGCTCTTAATGGCGGGTGCAGGCGTTTCTGCGCTCATCGAGCTGATGCGAAGTGAAGTTGTCATGGCGGCAATGAAACTGAAGTTTTTAACTCTGCCGCAGCACTGGGATGATTTCGTCTATAAGTTTGTGACTCCAAAAATCATGGGGACACCAATGAGCAGTCTCACTATTCAGTGGGACACCTCGATCGTCATGGCGGGTACTGGCGGTTTGATGAATATGAAGACTTCAATGTCCATTTTAATCGGTGGCTTTGTTAATTATTTTATTTTGGCGCCTTGGTTGATCAGTCACGGCGTTATCCCCGAAGCTAAGTTCAAAGCGATCACTATGTGGTCGTTGTGGTGTGGAGCCGCAATGATGACAACCTCTTCGCTTTATTCTTTCTTCTCGAAGCCACAGATTATCATCGAGGCTTTCTCGAAGATGTTTACTAAGGGTCAAAAGAAAAAGGATGTTCTAGAGGAGATCGAACTTCCAATGTGGGTGTTTGTGGTTGGCATCCCTATCGTGGGTGCGGTAACTGTTTATATGGGGCACGCCTGGTTTGGAATTCATTATTGGCTGGGAATTTTGGCCATTCCGCTCGTTTTCTTATTCACACTCATTGCTGTGACCTCGACAGGGTTAACGGCGATCACCCCCGGTGGTGCACTCGGTAAGTTAACTCAGATTACCTACAGTCTATTGGCTCCTGGTAATGTGACCACCAATTTGATGACGGCCGGGATTACTTCTGAAGTGAGTTTGAATGCCAGCAACTTGCTGATGGATGTTAAGCCCGCTTACATGCTCGGAGGAAAACCACGTCACCAAG
>JBILOD010000543.1:0-2947 GCA_044374645.1 Pseudobdellovibrionaceae bacterium
CTGGAAAAACAATCAGTGTATGTGGTAACAATAAAATTCAACTCACAAAAAAATCTCTATCAAAGGATTTCCTGATTGGAGAACCTTCCAAAGGCTTCTTGATAACGGATTTGATTTCATACGATGAGTATTGGCAAATTTTAAAGTCAAAAAACTTAGAAGAAGCAAAGAGTGAACTCAAAGCTCGACTGAATGAAGCCCATCTTTGGATTGTTACACCGGAAAGTTCACAGTCCTTGGGCGCTCCCAGCAGCATAGAATTACCTTTTACGGCCACGGTTAAAGACTGTGTTGAGGGTGCTAAGACAACTTTGGGAAATAGCTGTTCAGGATCAGCAGCCTGTTGTTCTGAAAAATTTGTTGGCCCTGTGATTATTTGGAAAGATCAATACCGCTTAGGATACAGTCCTGACCCTAGTGTAAGATTGACCGTAACAGGCGATCAATACCCCCGATACTGTCAGGTTCAAGACCTAATCCAAATGCAGACAAAATAAAACGGAACTTCTAAAAATAGGCAGGTACATCAGACGTATGGGGTATCCTAAAATTGGAAAAAATAGAATGGAAGCGTTCAGTGATGGAGTCCTTGCGATTATCATTACTATTACGGTTCTCGAGTTTAAGGTGCCTCATGGTAAGGGCCTCGATGCTCTCCAGAGCTTGGTTCCAATCTTTCTTAGTTACGTCCTCAGTTTCGTTTACGTTGCGATTTACTGGAATAATCATCATCATATGATCCATACCACAAAGGTAGTTTCGGGTTCGATACTCTGGGCCAACCTTCATTTGCTTTTTTGGTTGTCACTGATTCCGTTTGCAACGGGATGGATGGGTGAAAATCAATTCAGTGCGGTGCCAGTGCAGTTTTATGGTGTCGTACTTCTTTTAGCGTCCATTGCCTATGGGCTATTGCAAGCAGCTATAATTTGGACTCAAGGTGAAGAGGGTATTCTGAAGGGCGCCATTGGCGTCGATTGGAAGGGGAAACTTTCACCCGTGCTTTATATCATCGCGATTATTGTTGCCAACTGGGTGCCTTGGCTTGCTCTTGTCATATATACCGGGGTTGCCATGATGTGGATTGTTCCCGATCCTCGAATAGAAAAATTGTATCGTATGTGATTCACCACAAGTGATTCACAGAACAGGGTCGAAAGTAATACTATCCGCGTTGCCTTTGTACTTCCAGACTTCATCGGTGAAGGTGTATTTCAGAAATATGTAGGAGGTTTGAGCTTATGAAGATCAGCTTGAAATTCTTTAGCAAACCGAACCATACAAGTGGTCGTCGAGTATTTTTGCAGTCCCGATGGTAAACACACGAATCCAAATCCTTCATAGAATTTTGGATTTATATCCGAGTATAAATAAGTGACCCTCGAACCTCTGTGTTTTTGGAGATACTCAAGAACGCGTTCGATCAATACAGAAGCGAATCCACTGTTTCTTTGAGCCGGATTGGTCGCAATTGAACCAATTCCGAAAACATCATCACCAAATGAGTGAACCAGCAAAGATGATACTAAATCTCCATTTCTTTCAAGAACGAACCACTGACCGTGGCGATACTTTGGTGAGTTTCGGCAACATTCCAAATAATCCGCTAATTTGGCTCCGTCGCCCCAGGTATCGAAACCCATCAAATAGATTTCATCGAATTCATTAGGCTCGGGTTCCCGTACTTTTAGCTCTAGACTCTTAGACATTGATTCCCCATGTTTTTGGCTTCGAATGTTGTCTATCAACAGGCCTCATCTTTAGCAATGATCCAAAGACTGGCAAGTGTTCAATGTACATTTTTCGAGAACACCAATTTCACATAAGTTGGAAGATCGGTGATTGGGTCGGCACCGATGCGGGTTACGATTACCTTCAACCACTGGCCTTGAATATTCAGACTGGGAGAATCTCAAAAAGAGGACTAAAAATTCCAAAAAGTGAGACAGTCTCCCAGCATAAACCAAATAAATAGGCCTTTCCCGTGGCACTTCCTTTGCTTTGCCGTACTTCTGCAGCCTATTTCGCTGTAGAAAGGCCCAAAAATGAAAATCAAACGTATTAAAGGTTCAGATTTAAGCATGAATTCACTGTAAGCAATGAGTAGGGCTCTTTGGAAAACAAAGAGCCCTTTTATTTTAAGAATGAGGTAAGTTGTGAGACAACCCATAAAAAACCTAGAGAGCAAGTTAGACCTGAGTACGAAGACGTTACAATTAATCACACCTTGGTGTTCAATCGAACTCGAAATCGATGATGAACACTCTGATGATGGCATCGCCATCCAAAATGATATAGATTCAAAAGTTTATACTGAAAGAGTTTCAGATTGCCTTGAGCTTTTAGCCGACTACCCCATTTCGGTCGTTAAGCCGAGGTTGCTTGATTTTTTTATAGAACAAAAATTGTCGGTACCAGTTTGCAGGAAATTCTCTGAGGAAATGGCGAGAAACGAGTTTGCTCCTAAGCGAAAGGGAGTAGAAATTGCTCGTTGGCCCCTTGACGAAATTTACACTTTTTCTTTAGTGGAGAAGGAACTCTTTGACCCTGCTTCTGCTCACTCAAAAATTATCGAACATTTTCTATTTGCAGACGTAACAGCCAATTTGAAAATCAAACTCATCAATTCACTAAATGGTTTACTAAAGACTAATGAAAATGCATTTTTTGAGGTGATTGAGACCATTTTGACCCAGACCTTTTATTTAACATCAAACTGTCTCGATGCCCTCAATCCCGCAACGCAATGGACACCTGAATACCTTGAGCCATTTTGTTCGCTGATCTACAAGTTCCAGCAACAGGAGGCTGGGCACCATCACTTGATCAAAGACTCGATTCTAAAGATCGGGAAAACTGACGTTGATCCTTCAAAGACCTTCCCAGAAACCGAAAAATTAATGGGTTTACTTAAGTACACAGCCCTAAGCTCCCCCCTTGCCTTTTG
>JBILOD010000090.1:0-10157 GCA_044374645.1 Pseudobdellovibrionaceae bacterium
ACCACCTGTGTTTGGTCCTTCATCACCATCAAAGAGTTGTTTGTGATCTTGAGCGAGCGGCAAAAGTTGATAACTTTCGCCGTTCGTTAACATCAACAGACTGAGCTCATAACCGGGCAAAAACTGTTCAAGGAGAGCCTTTTCGCTGGCCGCACCAAAAAGTTTTTGTTCAAAGAACTGCTGCGCTACTTTCTGCAACTGGTTTAGTTCTTTACAAATCACTACGCCTTTGCCAGCAGCCAAACCATCAGCCTTAAGCACATAAGGCGGCTCAAAAGATTTCGCTGCTTCCATAGTATCCACAACCGAACGAACCGTGACCGCTCGAGCCGTTGCCACTCCATACTCGAGCATAAACTCTTTCGAAAAAACCTTGCTGCCTTCAAGTTGAGCGGCAACCTTAGATGGTCCAACCACTAAAAAGCCGCGCTCTCGTAAAAAATCACTTAACCCTAATACAAGCGGATCTTCAGGACCGATGATGACAACCTCAATGGCCGTCCTCTGACAAAACGCGTGAATGGCGTCAAAGTTCTTCCAATCTAAATTGTGACAAGAAGCCTCAGAATTCATGCCTGGGTTTCCAGGAATCACATGAATCGCTGTAACACTCTTAGAATTCTTTAAAGACCTTACAATGGCATGCTCACGACCACCCTGACCAATGATTAAGTAATTCATCTGTACGACTCACTTTGACAAAGTTTTGATAAATTTGGTTTAAATTCGAGATTTTTATAGAATCTCTGACCTATCGAAGGCAAACTTTTTTGAGCAAAGATCACTATTATGTTCAAGATAGAGAGGATTTTCCCATGGAAAAAATTGTTGTAGTTGCAGGTCAACGAACTGCTTTTGGTAGCTTCGGTGGAACACTCAAAGATACTTCGGCGACAGACCTTACCGTCCATGCGGCGAAAGGTTGTCTAGTTCAGACTGGTATCAAACCAGAAGCCATTGATCATGTTGTGATTGGCAATGTCGTTCAGTCGGGAAACGATGCCGCCTACTTGCCTCGCCATGTTGGATTAAAAGTTGGTCTTCCTGTCACCACTCCAGCCTTTGCCGTTAACCGACTTTGTGGAAGTGGCTTTCAAGCATGGGTCAATGCCGCTCAAATGCTCACAACCGGTGAAGCTACCTGTGTCTTAGCCGGTGGAGTCGAACAAATGTCATTGGTTCCGTATGTGGTTCGCGGAGTGCGCTTTGGCGGGATTCGGCTTGGCCACGGCGAGCTTGAAGATTTAATGACCGCAGCACTCACCGATGCCTACCCGCAGATGCCCATGGCCATTACTGCCGAAAATCTAGGTGAGAAGTATGGCATCACTCGTGATCAAGTGGATGAATTTTCTTACCAGTCACAACAACGTTACGATCATGCATACAAACAAGGTTCATTTAAGTCGGAGATATCACCGATCACTATCGAAACTAAAAAAGGCTCAATATCTTTCGATAAAGACGAGCATCCAAAGCCAGAAACTAGCCTCGATAAACTCAAAGCAATGAAATCACTGTTTAAGAAGGATGGCCTGGTCACAGCGGCGACCGCTTCGGGCATTGTTGACGGTGCCGCTTGCTCGATCTTAACCACTGAATCCCAAGCGAAACAACTTGGTCTAAAACCATTGGCCCGCATCGTGAGTTATGCCTCAGTTGGTTGCGATCCTAAAATTATGGGAATTGGCCCAGCGCCTGCGATTCGTAAGGCCCTGCAAAAGGCTCAGCTTTCTCTTAATCAGATGGACCTTATTGAGGTTAACGAAGCTTTTGCCGCTCAATTCTTAGCTGTACAAAAAGAACTTGAACTACCTATGGACCGCACCAATGTGAATGGTGGGGCGATTGCCGTTGGTCACCCCTTAGGCGCGAGCGGCACTCGCATCATGAACCACTTAGTTTATGAATTGCAACGACGCCAAGGCAAATATGCACTCGGAAGCGCTTGTATTGGTGGTGGCCAGGGAATTGCTGTGATCATCGAGAGGGTTTAACGAATATGGCTGACATGAATCTGAACTTGCGTGAACGCACAACTGTGATTACCGGACCACTCACCAACCTCACGCAAAATATTGCAAGCCTATTCACTCAAAATGGCTCCGATGTCGTGTTTATTGATAAAAACGTCGATGCCTGTCAGCGTATGGCAGGCGTTCTCAACGACCAACGCGAGATCAATGAAAAATATGGTCGAGCCGCCGCAGTTAAATGTGAATTCGACTCTGCCAAAGCCTGCCACGAAGCTCTAAGCCAAGCTGCTCAGACCTTTGGTAGCATTGATATTTATATCGATACGCTCTTTGCTCCTGGATTAGCCCCTGTAAAATCAGAAAGCGCCATTGAGACTTTCGAGGAGTTGGTGAACACAGAGCTAAAACCAAGTTTTTATTTTGCCCAACAGGTTGTAGCCTATCTAAAAAATCGCAAACGGGGTCGTTTAGTTTTTTTAGTCCTAGATGGTGCCGCCCATGGTTCTGCGATGGATACCACTCACTCCCTTTTACGCGGAGGCATGATGTCGTTCGCAAAGAGTTTGAGTTATGAACTGGCTGATCAGTCGACGACTGCCAATGTGCTTTGCGTTGGCCCAACCGAAGAGTATCTTCTTAAGCATTTTCCTGGCAGCACTTCCATTAAGGAGGCCCTTGAAAAATTTAAGACCCTGAATCCGCAAGCAAAACTTGTGAACTCCGACTCGGTCGCTGGCACACTCATTTATTTGTGCAGTGCCATGGGGAACGCGATTAATGGCCAAACCCTCACTCTCTTATAAGCTCTAGTTATACCCCATCCCTAAGGGAGTTTATGCTCCATTGGGGATTTTCAACTATTTGTTAAATTAACTTGCTTCATTTAACCGCACTTGATACCCACAGCGTCTGAAACAATCGTTTCAATCTTTTTGGGGGTATAAATGTTTAAGAAACTCGTTCTAACGGTGGCACTTTCGTTCAGTGCTATCTCCACAGCGTTCGCGCTCACTGAAACACAAAAACTCGCTGACTTTCATCAACTTGTTGGTTTGATCGATGCTCAGTATGGCCCTAAACTTTTCAAAAAAGAACATCTCGGGATTGATCTACCTTTGTTAAGTGCCATCTACGAAGAGAAGATCAAACAAACTAAAACCAATGGTGAGTTTTATTACCTGATGCTTCGCTTTGTGGCAGAGTTTAAGGATGGTCACTTTGGAGCTTATGTTCCTTCAGATAAAGTTTCTACCCTTGGCTTCACTACCGACTATATTAACGGCAAAGTGCTAATAGACGAAGTTGATAGCAAAGCTCTTCCTAATTTTGGTTTTCAACGTGGCGATGAAATTGTAACGTTCAACAAACTTCCGGTTGACGCAGAGATTAGTGCCATCAAACCCTATATCACTAATGCCAACGATATCTCAGTCACAAGAATCGCCGCTATTTCATTGGCGAATCGGCGTGCAGCTCGCATGCCTGCTCCTACCGGCACAATTGACCTGGGAATTCGCCGCGGTACTTCTGATATTGTCGACACCGTGACTTTGGAATGGAAACAAACGGGAGACGCCCTTGATGAACAAGATGGCTTTTTCCAACAGAGCCTCGGCAAGCTTGGGTATCGCACTGACTATTCTCAGATCTCCATTAAAGATGTGATGGCTGATCTGGAAAGCCCAACTCTGAAATCGTTCCGTTGCTCGGGCGAAACTCGCATCTCAATTCCAAAAGATGCTACCATTTTGGCTAAGGAGCCTTTCGTTGCCTACTATCATCCAACTGAAAAAGGAAACATTGGTTACTTGCGCATTCCCCACTATCATTTCGAAAAAGACGGAAAGAGCCTTAACAACCAAGTTTTCAATCAGTATGTATACGTGATCGATCAGCTTGAAAAGAACACCGTTGGTTTGGTGATCGACCAAGACCACAACTGCGGTGGCAGTGTTGAACTCGTGGAAATGATGGCTTCATTATTTATTCCAAAAACATACCCGGGCCTAGAGTTCCAATTATTGGCGAGCAAGACCGAGTACCTACAGTTCCGCTCTTGGATGAACGAAGTACCAGAAAACACTTATGAACGTGCCGGAACCAAGGAAGCTCTCGATTTGATTTTATCTTCTTGGAAAAAAGGAGACTACCTTACTCCAAAATCAACACTTCATGGCAGCATCATGGTAAGACCCTATAACTACCAATACACAAAACCAATCGTGCTGTTGGCAGATGAGATGTCTGGCTCTGGTGGAGATGCCTTCCCTGGATTAATGCAAGGTCACGGCCGAGTAAAAGTTATTGGTAACAGAACCATGGGCCTCGGTGGACATGTGGAAGAATTTCCGCCGCTCTACAACTCAGGCCTGAATCTGCGTATGACTAAATCCTTATTCTATCGTCCCGATGGTGTTGCTGTTGAGAATAACGGTGTTAAACCCGATATTAACTATATCCCAACTCGCGATGACTTTATGTATGAGTTCAAAGGTTATCAAAAGTTTTACCTGAACGAACTTTTCAAATTGATCGATCAGAAATAACTGGCTCGTTCTCGACTAGAGATTTGAACGTATAATAAAAAAGGTTGGCACTCAAAATGCCAACCTTTTTTTATGCGTTTATTTGATCTTGGTATTATTCCTATGAACAAACACTCGTGCAAGCAGAACACGGCTAGAGCTTTTCAGCCTCCAACAATTTCTGCGCCTGCTCATACTTCTCCGGCGGAACATACACACGATCAATCACTCGCTCTCCTTCATAGGAATGGAAAATCTTAGTACTTTGCTCAATAGGCACTGGTTTTTCTCGTTTGTCATACTGATCCACGACATAAATGGGCAAAGCGCGATCTTCCGCTGATGACGAATGATATTTGCTTAGGCGCACATGCGAACTGGCCCAAATAGCATCAATGCCAGACTCTTCGAGCCGATTTTTAATTCGCTCCGGGCGCTTCATATCCGTGACGTTATGAAATTCAATCAAATTGCGATAAGGACGCCGCTGGGCCACCCGCACGGCCCAAGGGTTTTTCACTTGTGTAAGGTGCTCAAATAATTTGTAGTCATTGTAGAATGTGTATTCATTGATATCAGCCGGCAACCTGAAGGTGCAATCAGCAGACTCAAGGTAGCGAATCAGCATCTCTTCGTAAATAATGCTCTTGTGATGGAAGTACACCATGAGGTTCATATGGTGGCGGGACAATAAGAAATCGTCGAAGGTGTATAAAGCTCGACGTCCGAGACCTAGATACAACTTACCTTCCACTTGGTGCATCTGAAGATTGGAAAGAATCCACTCAAGATCAATGTTCCCATAGTTTGTTCCACAGAAATACGAATCGCGCTCCAAGTAATCTAAACGATCCACATCCAATTCAGAACTGACCAGTTGACTGAGGATGGGGCGATAATCAAGACCCTTATCAATAAAAAAATCATCTGGGCTGGCTATTGTCTTATCAATTAAACAAATAATATGGAGTGGAGAAATGTCGCAAAAGGTTTGTTTAATAACATCTGCCAGTGGCGAGTCGGTGATGTACTTGATCGTATAGTCTTCGTGATTAGCCTGACGATCCAAGCTAGGAACAATTCCTAGTTGATACATCGACTTCAATCGATGTTGATACGCCTGCACATTGAGATCTTTTAGTTGTGGCATCACGGCTTCGGTGACATGACTAAGTGGACCATGACCTACATCATGGAGTAATGCGGCTAAACGAAAACACTGGCGAATCCGAATTTTAACATTGGGATTCGCAAAAACTGTGTTGGCAAAAATCTGATCAAACGCGCGCCCCGCCAAATGACAGACCCCAATGGAATGCAAATAACGATTATGCGTAGCTGCAGGGAAACTGAACTCGGAGACCCCTAACTGCTTAATGCTGCGTAATCTTTGGTATTCTGGAGTGTCTAATATAATGACTTCATCATCTGTGACCGTAATTGAACCATGCACGGGATCCCGAATTTCCATTGTACCTCCAGCAATTAACACCAAGCAGTGCCAGCTAACTCATAGTGTGTAATTATAGATTGCACAATTCAAGAGGCCAAGGGTTGACCCTCACCATGAAAATTTACTAGAGTTGGTTGTTTGCTTAAATTCAATGACTATTCCTAGGGGGGACATTTGCGCACTTATCATGATTTACTGCGCCATATTCTTGAAAATGGAACCAAAAAATCCGATCGAACCGGCACGGGCACGGTTAGTGTTTTCGGATATCAGATGCGATTCCCCCTCGAGCAGGGCTTCCCCATGCTTACCACCAAAAAACTGCATCTGCGCTCTATCATCCACGAGCTTTTGTGGTTTTTGAAGGGTGATACCAATATTCAGTATCTTAAAGACAACAAAGTCAGCATTTGGGATGAGTGGGCTGATGAAAACGGCAATTTGGGTCCCGTTTACGGTAAACAATGGCGCTCTTGGCAGTGTCCAGATGGGCGCACCATCGACCAGATTACGAATGTTATCCAACAAATCAAAACCAACCCCGATTCGCGCCGTTTAATGGTGGTCGCCTTTAACCCTGCGGACGTCGATAAAATGGCCCTACCCCCGTGCCATGCGTTCTTTCAGTTTTACGTGGCCAACGGCAAGCTCTCTTGCCAACTCTATCAAAGAAGCGCCGATGTATTTTTGGGAGTTCCCTTCAATATCGCCAGCTATGCTCTGCTCACCCACATGATGGCGCAAGTTTGCGGCCTCGGTGTGGGTGACTTTGTTCATACCCTCGGCGATGCCCACCTTTATCTCAATCATTTGGAGCAAACTAAAGAGCAGTTACAACGAACGCCGCGCACACTTCCGCGACTTCGTTTGAATCCGAATGTTCGTGATATCTTTGATTTTAAATTCGAAGATATTGAAATCGTAGAATATGATCCATATCCGGCGATCAGAGCGGAGGTCTCCGTATGATTTTATCACACATCACCGCTATGGCGAAAAACCGCGTTATTGGCGTTAACAACACACTACCCTGGGAACTTCCCGAAGATATGAAGTTCTTCCGTACAAAAACCAAGGGTCATGTCATGATCATGGGACGAAAAACGTTTGAGTCTCTCGGTGGACCACTCCCAGGTCGTTTTCATATCATCATCACTCGCCAACCCGATTATAAGTATGATCACCCGCAAGTAAAAAACGTTTCTTCCATTCTTGAAGCCGTAGCGCTGGCTAAGACCCTTTTACCAGATTGGCCAGAGGAAGTTTTTATTATTGGCGGTGGCGAAATCTATAAAGAGAGCCTCCCTGTGACGAATCGAGTTTACCTTACGATTATTGACAAGGAATTTGCTGGTGATGCCCTCTATCCGGAACTGCCGAATTGCTTTCAAATGGTTGAGAGGAAAGAAGTACCGGGAGAAATCCCATTTGCATTCACCACCTGGGAGCGCAATTACTAACGCTTATTTACAGGACCTCGGTCTAGAATTACGAATTATTTAAAAAAAGCGCTCAAGGTTTTTACAGAACCACCGATCAGTATTTCAAGAAGAAGTACCCATTGGGTTTTTTAAAGAAAGCCCCTACTGACCAAGGATGTGTCAGAAGAATCTTCAAGGAGGAGGAATTATGGGTTTGAGAATTAATACCAACACGGCTTCGTTGAATGCTCAGCGAACTATGTGGGGAACCAAAGTTGGCCTTGATAAGAACATGGAACGTCTCTCATCAGGCTATCGCATTAACCGCGCAGGTGACGACGCTGCCGGCCTGGCAATCTCAGAAAACTTGAAAGCCCAAATTCGTGGCTTAAAGCAATCTTCGAGAAACGCACAGGACGGTATCTCTCTGGTCCAAGTGGCAGAAGGTGGATTGAATGAAATCAGCTCCATCCTTATCCGCTTAAGAGAACTTAGCGTTCAAGCTGCCTCTGACACTATCGGTCCCGTTGAAAGGCAATTTCTCAACGTGGAATACGATCAGCTCATTTCGGAGATCGACCGTATCGCTGATGGCACTGAGTTTAACGGAACTCAGCTACTCTCAGGAGTAGGATCCATTTTGGATTTCCAAGTTGGTACGCGCAACAATCCGGAAATTGACCGAATTTCATTCGACGCCTCTCGCGCCGATGCCAATTCTGCCGCTCTCGGAGTGAATCTCACGAGCGTTGCCGACAAGGCCTCTGCACAAAATGCGCTGTCGTCGATTGACCAAGCCATTGTGAGTGTTTCCGCCATGCGCGCCGACTTCGGTGCCATTCAGAACCGACTCCAATCGGTGGTCAGCAATATCCAAGTGAGCGTTGAAAACATGGCCTCTGCTAACTCGCGTATTCGTGACGTCGACGTAGCGGAAGAAACCAGCGATTTTACTAAAAATAATATCTTGCTCCAGGCCGGTACCGCGGTTCTAGCGCAAGCTAACCAGTCGGCAAACACTGCACTGTCTCTACTGAGCAAGTCAATGCAAGGCTAAGATCTATCAGTGATCTAGTTGTAAACTAAGCTTAGTTACTGTTAACTAAGCCTTTCATTGACCTCGGTTCGCGATACTTATTGTCGCCCCCTCAGTTTAGCGTCAGCCTGTTTACTTGCTGCACTAAATGTTCTGTTTCCTGCACCTGGGGTCATACTCTGACTCAGTATGACTCCCAATTTATGTGCATGCATTGAAGAATTGTGACGAGAGAGAGCTTCGCTCCTTTACTTCACTTTCACAAATTTGATCGACTCCATTGAGTCGCATCCTTGCTAACGACCGCGAGCTTGGCCTCCGACAAGTCATTCAGCCTATTGGCTGTGCCATCAAACACCATCGAAACTTCTCCCCAAAATACTGGACCTCAAAAACAAAGAACTGGACTCAAGAATTCTTTCACATCTGCCGATCAGTCCCACGGGATAGTATAATTTCGTTCTTGGAATTGATTCATGAATAGAAATTTATTGTCTTAAACCTCAGAAGTAGAATGCTTCTGTTTGCCACTTGGAAGGCACCAATCAAGGAGGATTTCACCATGCAAGGAGGATAGTATATGGGTTTAAGAATTGCAACAAACGTTGCTGCGATCAACGCTCGCAAGAATATGTACAACATTGGCAACAGCGTAGAAAGATCAATGGCACGATTGAGTTCTGGCTACAGAATCAATCAAGCCGCTGACGATGCCGCCGGCCTCGCCATTTCCGAAAATTTGAAAGCACAAATTCGGGGATTGCGCCAAGCTAGTCGAAACGCATCGGACGGTATTTCACTCGTGCAAATTGCAGAGGGAAGCTTAAACGAAGTCTCCAATATGTTGATCCGCTTGCGTGAATTAGCGATCCAGTCATCCTCCGACACCATCGGCGATACGGAACGCAAATTCGTTGATGTTGAATATCAGCAACTTAAATCGGAAATTCAACGTATCACAGAAAACACCAGTTATAACGGTTTTGAGCTGTTGAATGGTTCTGGAGGAATAATCGATATTCAAGTCGGCGTTCAAAATGATGCCTTTGAAGATCGCATCTCTTTCAATGCCTCGGCAGCAAACTCCACGCTCGAAGCGCTCGGCCTCACCGCCGAATCCGTAGGGAGTAAAGAGTCCGCCCAAAATAGCATCAATGTGGTTGATAGTGCCCTTGTGTCCGTCAACGCCATCCGAGCCAACTTTGGGGCCATGCAGAACCGATTGGCATCAACGATCAATAACTTGGGTGTGACCGACGAAAACTTCTCAGCAGCCAATTCACGTATCCGTGATACTGACATTGCTGCTGAATCGAGCGAATTGATGAGGAACAATATCTTACAGCAGGCCGCTGTAAGCATCTTGAGCCAAGCCAATAGCAGTCAGCAACTCGCCTTGAAATTGTTAGGTTGAACTCAGTAATGACTCGATCGAGGGAGCCCAGTTATGAGGCTCCCTCACTTTTTACCAATACCATACTCCTTCGACCAAATGCGTCTGCCTCTATAAATGTGTTATTGCTCCTAAAAAGAGATTGATTCGGAGCGTAGTTTTACGTAAAACGGTCGACGGAGAGATGGTTGAGCGGTTGAAAACACCAGTCTTGAAAACTGGCGGCCCTTCGCGGGGCCCGTGGGTTCGAATCCCACTCTCTCCGCCACTTCATTGTATACCCCCAACAAGATTAGAGTTAACAGCTCTTGCTCAATAAGCCGGTTTCGTAATTTCGACAGACCAATCCATTG
>JBILOD010000358.1:0-4606 GCA_044374645.1 Pseudobdellovibrionaceae bacterium
AGTTCTCGTGCGATAGTAGGAGATTTCGTCCCAAAGGTGGGGTCGATGGATCCTGCCACGCTCTTGGCGAACAATGTGGACATCCACATCAAGACTTTCATCGATCAATTTTTTGAGGAGAGAGCCCCCCTCAATAATGTCGCGGAACCATCGTCGAGTAGGACGTCCGACTACGACTTGGGTGACATTCCGTTGCCGACAAATTCTCTTTACTGCGGCGGGGATATCCACTTCTGATGTAGTGACGAGTTCGGCATTGAGTTCACGAGCAAGGTGTATGTTTTTGACCAATTGGGCTTGGTCAGCATCATTGAGATTAATGCCAGTGTCCACATAAACGGCTATCCAGGGCGCCTCCAGATTGTAGGCTAAACGCCGAGTTGCACGAATCAACTTCTCAGAATAGGGGCTGTGGCTGAAGGCCACTAATAAACGTTCATTCGTTTGCCAGGGAGTTCCTTCGGCTCTGACGCTGACAAATTTTTTGAGATCTTGATCTACTCTCTCTGCGGTCATTCGCAAGGCGATTTCACGAAGCGCCGTGAGTTTGTCTTCCTTGAAAAAATTTTTACCCGCACGCTCGGCCTTATCACCGAGATAAATTTTTCCTTCCTTGAGCCTTTTCAGAAGTTCCGCAGGGGCAATATCGACCAGTTCAACTTGTGTTGCCAGTTCAAGGATACTATCGGGCACTGTTTCGCGAATGGGAATTCCAGTAATTGCTTCAACCGCATCTTTACGACTTTCGAGGTGTTGCACATTAAACGCCGTAAAGACATCAATGCCTTCCTCTAACAGTTCAATCACGTCTTGATAGCGTTTTTCATGGCGAGAGCCTGGAATATTGGTGTGGGCCAGCTCGTCAACAATAACCAGTTCTGGAGCGCGTTTCAAAATGGCATCCAGGTCCATTTCTTCAAGCAAGGTGCCTCGATAGTCGAGCTGTTTTCGCGCCAATGTTGGTAGACCTTCAAGTTGTTCGAGAGTCTCGGCGCGTCCGTGAGTTTCAACCACGCCAACAACGACATCAACGCCTTCCTTAGCTTTTTGGTGAGCCGCGCGGAGCATAGCATAGGTTTTTCCTACGCCGGCAGACATTCCCAAAAAAATCCTCAGCGATCCACGATTTTTATTGCGTTCGATTTCTTCAATGGCGTTCAGCAGTGCATCTGGATCTGGCCTCTCGTCGTTTCTCAATGGGTGGCTCCTTGAAGTTGATCTAAGTTTAAATTGAGAAGAAAGACATTGACTCTGGGTTCGCCGAAGAATCCTAAGACCTTGGTTTCGGTTGATTTCTCAATAAGGTTTTTCAATTCGTCAGGTTGAATATTCCGAGCTTTCGCCACACGCTCCAACTGATAGTAGGCAGCCGCAGGGCTGATGTGAGGGTCTAAGCCACTTCCTGAAGCAAATATTAAATCTTGAGGAGGCTCATTGGTTTGGTCAGGGTGAGCCTCTATGAGTTTCTGTCGTCGCGATCGAGTCAACTCATAGAGAGCTTTAGAAGTTGGTCCTTGGTTAGAGCCACCGGAAGGGATGGGATTGTAATTGATGGCTGATGGTCGCGACCAAAAATATTCGCTTTTATGAAACTCTTGGCCAATCAAGCGTGAGCCAACAACTTGTCCGCCCTTTGAAACTAGATTTCCATTGGCCTGATCAGAAAAAATAAATTTCGCAAGGCCGGTGACAGTAAACGGATAGATCACCCCAAGTAAAAGGGTCATCAAAATCATTAAACGAATTGAAATGCTCCATGACTTCATAATTATTCCTTTCACACCATTCCGACAGTTGATATCATCAGATCAATTAATTTGATGCCCAGGAATGGAATTATAACTCCACCTAAACCATAAATAAGCAGATTTCTTTTCAGAATCTGATCAGAAGCTTCAGCTTTATAGGAAACCCCGTTCAGCGCGAGGGGAATCAGAGCCACGATGACTAAGGCATTAAAAATGACGGCACTCAAGATGGCGCTTTGAGGGGAATGAAGTTTCATTACATTGAGAACCGCCAAGGGTCCCTCTGTTTCACCACTCACAATGTATAGGGTGCTGAAGAGGGCCGGTAGGATGGCGAAGTATTTTGCCACATCGTTTGCAATGCTGAAGGTGGTCAGTGAGCCTCGGGTCATGAGGAGTTGTTTACCAATCTCGACGATTTCAATAAGTTTTGTTGGATTACTATCAAGGTCCACCATATTGCCGGCTTCTCTGGCCGCTTGCGTTCCCGTGTTCATGGCAACGCCAACGTCTGCTTGGGCGAGCGCAGGAGCGTCGTTAGTGCCATCCCCAGTCATGGCAACAAGGTGTCCATTGGCCTGTTCTTCCCTAATACGTTTCAATTTGGTTTCGGGAGTCGCCTGCGCCATAAAATCGTCAACTCCAGCTTCGGCCGCAATGGCCGCTGCGGTCAGCGGGTTATCTCCTGTGATCATAACTGTGCGGATTCCCATTTTGCGAAGTTCAGAAAAACGCTCCTTGATTCCGCCCTTAACAATGTCCTTAAGTTGTATGACGCCGAGAATTTCGGCCCCTTCCGCAACCACGAGGGGTGTGCCGCCCACTTTCGCCACGCCATCAATCAATACGTCGAGATCCTTTGGAACTTTGCCTCCATTGTTCGTGACATACTCTTTGATTGAGTCGCCCGCCCCTTTGCGAATCGAGTGCTTTCCCGAGGAGTCCTGATAGTCAATGCCACTCATTCGTGTGTTGGCGGAGAATGGAACAAACTCGGCGTCTTTGGGTTGCAATCCCTCGGCCCTTAGGGAGTATTTCTCCTTTGCCAGCACGACGACGGAGCGGCCCTCGGGAGTTTCATCGGCCAGTGAAGCAAGTTGTGCTGCTCTCGCAAGACGTTCGGCGGCAACTCCTTGGGTCGGTATAAAGGCCGTGGCCATGCGATTCCCCAGAGTGATTGTGCCTGTCTTATCGAGTAGCAGAACATCAATATCGCCGGCGGCCTCAACGGCCCGTCCGCTGGTAGCGATCACATTTCTACGAATCAGTCGATCCATTCCACTGATACCAATAGCACTGAGGAGTCCTCCAATCGTTGTCGGAATTAAACATACCAGGAGGGCAATCAACACCGGGACAGTGATGATACTCGATAAATCTTGTTGAGTGGCTGCGGCGGCATAATCAGCGATGGGCTTTAATGTTAATACCGCCAAGACAAAAACAATCGTCATACCCGAAAGTACAATGCTGAGTGCGATTTCGTTGGGAGTCTTTTGTCGCGAAGCCCCTTCAACCAGCGAAATCATTCGATCCAGAAAGCTACTTCCGGGTTCTGCCGTAATGCGAACGAGTATCCGGTCACTAATGACTCGTGTCCCACCGGTGACGGCACTTCGATCTCCACCGGACTCGCGAATCACAGGGGCTGACTCGCCGGTGATGGCGGACTCATCGACGCTGGCGATTCCCTCAATCACCTCGCCATCTCCAGGAATAATGTCTCCTGCCTCACAGAGAACAACATTTCCTTTTTTAAGTTCGGCCGCACTAATTTTTGATTCTTTGTTACCTTGGAGAAGGCGTGCAGTTGTTTGCGTACGTGTCTTTTTTAAACTTTCGGCTTGCGCTTTCCCGCGGCCTTCCGCAATGGCTTCGGCAAAGTTGGCAAATAGCACGGTGAACCAAAGCCAAACGGCGATCTGCGCCTCGAAGGACTTTGATCCATGGCCAATTCCAAAGATCACATAGATAGTGGTCAATAGGGCTCCAATTAAGGTGATGAACATCACTGGATTTTTCATCTGAATTCTTGGATCCAATTTAACAAATGAATCACGAAGCGCAGGTATTACAAGCTTTGACTCGATAAAGGATTTTTGATTTGTTTTACTCATACTTAATTCCCATTAAAAAGTTTGATTCTTTAGCATCATTAGATGCTCGACGATTGGTCCCAGAGAAAGAGCTGGCAAAAACGTCAAAGCTCCCACAATCAAGATTATTCCGATAAGTAACATGGCAAAAAGTGGAGTGTCCGTTTCGAAAGTCCCCGCGGTCGAAGGAGAGACTTTCTTTTGTGCAAGGCCACCTGCAATCGAAAAGATTGGAAGGATGATGGCAAAGCGCCCAATTAACATAACCACTGAAAGGAGAACATTGTAATAAGGGGTGTTTGCATTAAGCCCGGCAAAGGCACTGCCGTTGTTTGAAGCCGCTGATGTGAAGGCATAGAGAATTTCCGAAAAGCCATGAGGACCTTGATTGGCTAGACTTGAAAGTGCGCTGCTGCTGACAACGGATAATCCGGTTCCCAAAAGGATGGCTGCACACGGAGCGAGAATGGCGACAATGACCAGAGTCATTTCTTTCGCTTCAATTTTCTTACCCATATATTCGGGCGTGCGTCCTACCATAAGGCCGGCAATAAATACGGTCAGCAATACGAATAGAAGCATGCCATAAAATCCGGCACCCACTCCACCGAAAATAATTTCTCCCAGCATCATATTCAGCATCGCAATACCACCCGATAATGGAGAAATGGAGGAATGCATGGCATTCACTGCTCCACAGGACGCCGATGTTGTGATTGACGAGAAGAGGACGCTATTGAAAACACCAAAGCGAGTTTCTTT
>JBILOD010000289.1:0-5534 GCA_044374645.1 Pseudobdellovibrionaceae bacterium
CCATTATTCCAGCTTGATGGAAAATCGGATTCACCATGTTTTCCGAGTAGAGCGACAATAGTGTTAGGCCCATAAACATGGACAACATGGTGAAGAAAATAACCAACCCTTGTTTACGTGCATTCGTTATGATTCCGTAGGTGTAAGTGAGTGCAGCTCCAATTGAAAATATGGCAAGCATTTGCAAAAAGTTTGAGGCAGCGGTTGGGTTTTCAAAAGGATGAGCCGCATTGGCATTGAAGAAACCGCCACCATTGGTGCCCAGCATCTTAATCGCAACCTGAGATGCGGCAGGGCCCATAGGAAGAATTTGTTTTGCTCCCTCAAGGGTCAGCGCTTCGACATAAGGGGCGAATGTTTGCACCACACCTTGACTCACCAGATACAAAGCAAAGATCAAAGAGATCGGCAGGAGAATATAAATGGTGATTCGAGTGATATCCACCCAGAAATTTCCAATCAAATTGGTGCGTTGAAGAGCAATTCCTCGCATGAGGACAATGGCCACTGCAATACCACTTGCGGCACTAAGAAAATTCTGAACTGTGAGAGCGACCATTTGGGTCAAGTAACTCATGGTGACTTCACCCGAATAGGATTGCCAGTTGGTATTTGTGACAAAACTGACCGCTGTATTTAAAGCGGAGTGCCATGAAACATTGGGTAGGTTTTGCGGATTGAATGGGAGCCAACTTTGAGTCATTTGAAAAATCATCAATGCGACAATCCCGATCAGATGAAATTGAAGAAAGGCGACGCTATAGCCACGCCAATCCATTTCTTTCTTGGGATCGATGCCTGAAACCTTATAGGTCAACTGTTCCAGCCATCCCAAAAGGCGGTGAATCAAAAGTTGTTCCCCTTGAACGACATTCGCAATGTAAAAACCCAAGGGAGGGGTGATGGCGAATAGTACGATCACAAAAATAAAAAGCTGCAAGAAGTCGTTGAATTCCATGACTGACCTCAAAATTTTTCAGGATTTAGTAATGCGTAAACTAAATAGAATAAGATACCGACTCCAATGGACCCAGCAAATACAAACTCCACAAAGACCTCCTGGTACATTTTTGGATAGTTTAGTTTAGGGAGATGTAAAAAAGATGTAAAAAAGACGCAAAAATAGGTGCTGCTCATTGCGCAAGGAGCAGGTCAATGCCATAGATCGAATGGCCAGTGAAATCTGTTAAGAAAGGTATTAATGTGATTTTTGAGTAGCGATGGTTTGGGCGCTATTTGCTGGAGTTTTTTTTAATTTTAACCACATATAGCCATGAAAGAAAAAAGCAATCAGCCATTTCACCCAAATGGCGGTGGCGCCGTGGGCATAGCTATAGATACCGGTCGTAATCGCCGTAAACATTCCAAGCTCATGCAATCGAACTCGTTTAGGTACCAAAATAGAATAAAGGAACACCGCCGTTGAGATCCAGCCAATCGTTTCAATTAAGATTTCATTCGCAGACATGGTATTCCTTTCGACGAGTGGGTTGGTGACGACAGAGCGCAGTTGCGCACTGTTATCTAACCCACCATGATTTAATTAGCTTTTCCCATCTAGAAGAGCAAGGTGCTTTTCGCGAAATGGCCCGACCGTAAAAAAAAGGCTTTCACCCCGCCATCATGGGTAGGCGATATAAAGTTCGCGCCCATTCTTCTCACTCGTTGCCGTGTATATGAGAGTGTCGTTTTCAAAGAGGTAGGTGTTACCTATCGAATTCAATCCATCAATCCCAGGTACATTATTTTGAGTCATCACTGTGCCAGAATTCGTGCCGTCTGACTTCCATACTTCTAAGCCGGCCGCAGCGGTTTTAATATAAAAATAGAACCGGGTGGAACCATTAGCCATCAATGACAGGTTTATGCCATAGGAACCCGGATCAGCATCTGCAAAATCTTTGACGAGCACGGTGCCAATCTCTGTGCCATCAGTCTTCCAAAGCATGACTCCCGAGGTCGTCGATGGTGCATTGACGAAAATGTAAAGTTCATTTTTAAACACAAACATTTTATAAATATCGCTCGATCCACCACCAGGTTCAAAATCTTTAAACACCTTCGTGCCCGCAGGTGTTCCATCAGATACATAAAGCTCGTTACCAACCCCATCCGTAGTAGAGACCATTTCGAAATATAATTGGTCATTGAATGAAATCGGAGTGTTACCCCAACTTGTAGCGTCTCCCAAACCCAAATTGAAATCTCTGAGGAGCACGGTATTTGCAGCGGTACCATCAGTGACATAGGGTTCAATGCCAGTGGCACCAGTGTAGCCTTGGAAAAACATTTTTGCCCCAACGGATTTGAATTGGAAGGGATCGGAACCACCGCCACCTGGATTGATATCCTTAATCAAAGTGGTACCTGCACTTGTGCCATCAGTGCGCCAAAGCTCCCGGCCTGTGGCGATCGTCAGCGCACTGAAATACAGATGGCCGCCCATTTCCGCAAAGTTTCTAGGGAGAGAATCACAGGCTCCCGCGCAAATATCCTTGAAAGTTAAAGCCCCTCCTTTTAATAGGTACAACTCAGTCCCATTAGTTCCTCTGGCCGAAAAGACAAAACCATCATTGACCGCATTAAAACTGCTAAATTGGGGATCGGTGCTTCCTGCCGTGACCTCGGACACTTGACTTGTCCCCAGAGTGGTCCCATCGGTTTTATAAATCTCCTCCCCACCAGATGAGGTGAATCCTACAAAGTATAAAATCTGGGGCATAGCCCCAGTATCTATCCCGATAATATCCACAACACCATTTACCACTCCAGTGGCAATATCTTTGACTATTGAAGTGCCCGTTGCGGTTCCATCGGTAACCCAGAATTCTCTTCCATTGGTGCTTTCGGTAGCGGTAAAAAGCAATTTATTATTTATGACGGCAGCACTTCCCACATAGGATATTCCAGCAGGTCCTGGCACGATGTCTTTTAACAGCATTGTTCCCAAAACTGTCCCGTCCGTTTTCCAGATCTCTTTGCCCACTTCAGGGGTTGTGGCCACAAAATAAAAATCACTCGCATACTCTCCAACAGCGCTAAAACTGTTGCAACCACCATTGGGAGCAAGCTCGTAGAACAAACCAGTTCCTTGATTGGTGAGATCTGTTTTATAGATTTTAGTTCCCCATGATCCGTCGTCGCCGGCAAAAAAGATTTTCTGACCTATTCGAAAAAGGAAATTATATCCCATATCCTCGTCCGCAATCCATGGACCACGGAGAAATTCTGTGTTCTGTGTCGAGGCCTTATAGTAGCCAAGTTGGGCCGAGTCCAAGGTGGAATCATAAGCGGTGTAGATTAGAGTGTCGCTATCAAATACCATTAGGTTTTCAAATGCTGAGTTCTCAGCTCCAGAATTCAGCTCCAGAAAAACATTGGTTCCACTCTCCGTACCATCTGTGGACCATAATTCCTGGCCATGAATATCATCACGTCCAGCAAATACTAAGCGTCCATTGAACTCGATAAACCCGTGTGGATAGCTAGACGCCCCTCCAGGGTAAATGTCCTTCACTCTGACAGTGCCGGTGGGGGTTCCATTTGTTTTCCATAACTCAAAACCAACACCATCCGCTTCGGCGTAGAAATAAACTTCATTATTGAACAACGTCCAAGAGTTGGGTTTCAAAGTCTGGCCCGGCCGCGCATCCCAGAGTGTAGAATTTAGTCCCGGAACAATGTCTTTGAGCAAAATCGTTCCTGCTGGGGTACCATCAGTGAACCAAAGTTCCTGTCCGTGGGTACTTTCATAGGCAGAAAACAAAACACCACCCGGCATATTAACTCGAATGAGACTCGAATTAAGAGCTAAGAGGGATTTAAAGGAACCCGCACCAGGTTCAATATCTTTCAAAAGATTTGTTCCAGCTGCCGTTCCATCACTGACCCAAGGTTCATAACCGATTCCCGGAGACACCGCTTCAAAAATTAAACGCCCATTAATGCAACCCAGAGGTCCGACATCGGCACTGTTGGCGCCTCCGATGTTTTTCAAGATTCCTGTACCAGCGGCGGTCCCATCGGACATCCAAAGTTGGTCGTTGCTGTTTGCCGCACTGGTGTAGGTTCCAAAATAAATTTTACCTCCGCAGGCATCCATCCATTCAATATTATGAATAGCCGACCCGCCTGAAGAGTCTTTGAGTAATTGTGTTCCCACCACAGTTCCATCCGATTTGTAAAGTCCATAGGTCGGGCAGAGACCTCCACAAGTGGTTAATCGGCCTTCAAAATAGAGACTTCCGTTGAGCGCAAGCATAGTCCCGGTTTTTTTCTGGGCTGAACCCGTTGCCGACGGATCACTGTTGGGCGTAAAAAAAGGGGAGACCTGCTCATCGGCCGTCATTTTCCAAATTTGAAGTCTGGGATCACTAGTGCTTTCACTGGTGCTGACACTAAAAAATAGCGCATTATTAAAAATTAAATGAGGATAGAAATAGCCATTTTTACCATCAGGAAGCGAGTCACTCACCAGATAGGTGCCTGCTGGTGTACCATCGGAACGCCAGAGCTCTGAGCCGTGAACTCCATCATCGGCTTCAAAATACAAGACGCCATTGAAAGCAAAGAAATTTCCGATGAGACTTCCAGCCGGTCCGGGTTTGATGTCCTTAACAAGCCTTGTGCCGGTAACCGTTGCATCTGTAACCCAAAGTTCTTCTCCAGTGTCATCAGTAAAACCCGTGAAGAACAGTTTATTTCCAACTTTAAGTTTGGTAAGCACCTTAGAATTACGGTTGAGATTCTTGATCATTCCCGGTGTCAGTGAAATCTCTTCGATCACCCCCGTAGCTTGAATTGGTGCCAAATTCATTGTGGTACTAACGATATTTTCGATGCGCAAAGTGAGACTGCGATTGCCCTGATAACCGCTCCTGTTGAGTGTTGGAATTGAAATCAAGACACTTGTTTGACCGGCAGGGATTGTCAGGTGACCACTCATGGGCGTGAAATCCACCGATGGCGTTGCCGTTCCTTCGCCGACGATGTAGTCAAACGAGAGACTCTCAGTGAGAGGATTGGTCAGCTCCACGCTAAATTGAATCATGCTCCCTTCAAGTACAGGCTGCGGGTCTGAGATTTTTAAAAGACCAGCCACCAATGGGGGCGTAAGTGGTGAGTTAGGAGAGCCTATGGAGGGGGAGCTACTTTGACGATCGGAGATGTTTAAATTCAAATAGCAGCCGCTCAGAATGACACTGCTGACGATCCAAAACCAGATTGGGGCGACCGATTTAACACACTTCATCGAACTCCATAAGTTCAGTTTAGTTTGTTGTTATCATTGGGATCCAGGGCCCAGTTCTCCCACTCATTTTCACAATAGACTTATCGGCAGATTTGAGGCCTAGCAAAAGTAGAAAAGTCGACAAATTGAAAGTATACAATCGTTCTCATTTTGCGCCATCTCCAGCTCATCCAGCTATGGAGGCATCGTCTCGTTCTGGTACAGAAGAAGGTGCGAATGAATGCCGTTGGAAGAAACTTGTTGCCAGCCGGACGCCACAATCTGGAACGGGTCTCATTTAGAC
>JBILOD010000544.1:0-2929 GCA_044374645.1 Pseudobdellovibrionaceae bacterium
GTGAGGGGGTGCCAATGAATCTCAGCTCCCCACGCGTAATGATTGCTTCCGCCTATGGGCGAGGGCATTGGATGGCTGTTGAGTTGCATCGTCTTGGCTTTAATGTCCAATTGGTCGATGTCACTCAGAGATTGGGCCCGTCTTTGCCCGCCGATCAAGATGGACCGTTCGGCTACTTTCATTCACCTCGTTGGGCCGGCATGGAAGGACAAGCCCTTGAGTCTCTAGGGCCAGTTCAACAAGTCGCTTACGGTTTGTCTTTATGGTTGAAAAGCGGCCCATGGGAATTGCGTGGCCCAACTGCAGGGGCACGGGAAGAAGCCCTCCAACAACAGGAGCGAGTGCTCGATTTTGTAAAGCACTATAGTGAGCTTGGCGCCGAACGTAAAGGTTGGATCGAAAAGCTGAGTGAACTCGATTTTGAGCGTCGCTGGTTTGCGAGTTTAGCCAGCGACTTGATGAGTGTGCGAAGTCAGTGGTCTACTGAGGCCTATTTGCAGAGTCCTCCAGCGCCCTTATTTGAAAAGTATTTGGCGCGAGCCCCCGAATCACGTTCGCTGGAAGCAAGTTTACAGTGGTGTGCTGATCAGGGAGTAGTGGTTACAAGACAGGCGGAGATTCCAGACCTTGCCATTGAGCATAGGCGTGTTCAGGGGATCGAAATCAATGCCGAAAAATCTGGCTTTGTGCGCTGTCACCAATTGATTTGGTTGCTAACTTCCGCTGAAACCGCCCATTTTTCTCCTCGGGCCTCTGTAAAACTCTACAAAGGTCAGGCGATGGAACCAGAATGGTGCTGGTTGCGGTACACTTTAGAGCTGGAAGCCCATCGCGAAGCCAATTTGTTACCACGAGAGTTCGTTCTGATCGATGACCTCAATGTGCCCTGGGCCCATGATAATTATGCGATTTTCAGGCGCAGTGAAAAGACAAACCAGTTTCACGTATGGTTGCGTTTGCCCTTTTCGCAGCGATTTCATCGCGAATATTTGGCGGAGCGAATTCAACCTGTCTTTGGTCATTTGGAAGAACGTTGTTCCCGGTTGAAAGCGCGATTGGTGGCTTTGCCACCAGAGGCGATGGGGAGTTCCAAGGAGCTTGGAGCCCCCTTGTTTCCGGTTTTTCGCAGTCAGGATTTGTCCTCTCCGCCAGGAGTGTCCGTTAAAAATTTATGGTTTAGTCATTCAGAACGTTGGCCCTCGTATGAGTGGTCCCATATTTATGCTTCCCAGAACCAAATTATCTCCAGTCTGAAGCAATGGTGGGGAGCGATGACAACAGAACAAAAACAGAAGGAGTTACAGTTGTGATTGATCGATATACGCGACCGGTGATGGGTCAATTATGGGAGATGGAAAACCGCTTTGCAAAGATGCTTGAAGTTGAAATGGCCGTGGCCGATGCTCAAGCGGAAATGGGAATTATTCCCAAAGAAGCGGCGAAGACCATTCGTAAGAAAAGCAAATTCAACGTGGCTCGCATTGCGGAAATTGAACTTGAAACCAAACACGATGTGATCGCTTTTGTGAGCAATGTTGCCGAAAACATCGGTGAATATGGTCGTTTCGTCCATTTTGGAATGACTAGCAGTGACGTATTGGATACGGCGATGAGCCTCCAGGTGCGTGAGGCTGGAGTGGTCTTACAAGAGACTTTAGATGGCCTCGAGAAAGCGTTAATCCATTTAGCCAAGACTGAAGCTAACACGCTTTGTGCAGGGCGCACTCATGGAATGTTCGCAGAGCCAACCACCTTTGGCGTTAAAATGGCAGGCTTTTTGGCGGAACTGCGTCGTCATCGTGTTCGTTTGAGCGAAGCCCTGGATGAAATGAAAATCTGTAAGCTCAGTGGCGCGGTGGGCACCTATTCGAGTCAGCCGCCTGAAGTCGAAGCTCGAGTGGCTAAGAAATTAGGTTTAAAACCTGAACTGGTCGCCACGCAGGTGATTCCCCGCGACCGTCACGCTGCCTTATTCATGGCTTTAGCCCTCTTAGGTGCTGGGTTTGAACGCTTGGCCGTGGAGCTTCGTCACTTACAGCGAAGTGAAGTGGGTGAGGTTATTGAAGGTTTTCAAAAGGGACAAAAGGGTTCGTCGGCAATGCCACACAAAAAGAATCCTATCACCGCTGAAAACATCACCGGATTGGCGCGCTTGCTACGATCGTATGCTTTTGCGTCCGTCGAAAACGTGGCTCTTTGGCATGAACGAGATATCAGTCACTCTTCAGTGGAACGCGTGGTGTTTCCAGATGCCTTTATCGTCGCAGACTATGCGGCGTTCCGCTTGACGCAATTACTGACAGGTCTTTCCATTCAGCGTGATCGAATGCTTGAAAACATTGATCGCGCTCAAGGGACTTTGTTTAGTTCTCATATTTTGCTGGCGTTAGTTGACAAGGGGCTATCGCGCGAAGAAGCCTACAAAGTCGTACAAAAACACAGTCATGGTTTGCGTCAGGGTGAGCATTTGCGCGAGAGTCTGTTAAATGATCCCGAGACGCGTAAGCTTCTTAAGGCGAAAGAACTCGACGAGATTTTCTCCGGCAAACGCCACACAAAAATGACCAAACGAATTATTGATAGAGCCATTGCAAAGGAGTCGTTATGACAACAAATTTGATTTATGAAGGTAAAGCAAAAAAAATCTTCAATATTCCTGAGGAACCACAAAATGTTCTGATGGAGTTCAAAGACAGTCTAACGGCCTTAAACGGGCAGAAAAAAAGCTCCTTTGAGTCGAAAGGTGTCGTTAATCGTGATATCGCCGCTTGGATTTTTAAATATCTCGAAAAAAAGGGCGTCGCCTCTCACTTCGTGGAGAATGTGGGCGAACGTGGCATGAAAACCCGTCGCGTGGAAATCGTACCCCTCGAAGTGGTGGTGCGTAACACTTTAGCGGGTTCTACGGCCAAAAAAATGGGGAGAGAGG
>JBILOD010000104.1:0-9381 GCA_044374645.1 Pseudobdellovibrionaceae bacterium
GAATCCCGGAGCACATCCGCTCTGATAATGGACCGGAGTTTATTGCAAAGAAATTACGAAAATGGCTTAAAGATATTGGAGTCAAAACTCTTCATATTGAGCCAGGCAGCCCATGGGAGAATGGGTATTGTGAATCGTTGAATGGAAAAATGAGATATCAGCTCTTAGATGGGGAGATATTTTTTACCCTCTTTGAGGCAAAGGTGATTATCGAGCGTTGGCGAAGACACTACAATGAGATTAGGCCACACTCATCATTGGATGGAAAGCCTCCGAAAGCTCCAGAAACACGAGAGGTAAATATTCAGCTTGTCAGTTAGTAGTTAACATTGGTAGTGGTACAAAAAATGCCGGCCGGTCAGCTGACCATTGTGAAGCTTCGAGAAAATTATTAACCAAGAAACTTGATGATGCCCTATCATTAAAAGAATCTGTTGAAACTGAGATTCAAAATCTTAAGTTGGAGAAAGCAAATGCAGCCTTAGCTGTTGTTAATCTAACCGACGCCATAAAAGTTATTCGTGATTTTCAAAAAGGGTTTGATTCAAGACCACTGACCGAACAGAAAGAAATCCTTAGGGATGTTCTGAAAAGAATAATGATCCATCCTACTAAAATAGTCTGCGAAATTTATGGGCGAGAAGGCGATGAAGAGATCCCCCTTGAGGGGTATAATCGTCTTCCAGAGGAAATCTCTGGAAGACTTATTTTTCTGGAACAATACCGGACGAGAGTTCGTCCTGGAAACTGGTTGGTGGAGTCCCAAGTAAAGTCGTAGAACACCCCCTGACCACTTCTCGAACCTACAAGGTTCAATGGAGAAAGGAAAGGATTGTTGTCAATCCAACGTAGCTGGCAAAACTATGGTGGGCAGTGGGGTGGGGTTCTATGTCAAGCCGGGCAGTGATGCTCGTGTTCGTAATAGGTCGCGTAAGAAAATGGCAACCCCCAAATCTCCAGTCCATAAACTAAATCGCCCCAGTTTGAATTTGGAAACTTCGGATCGATATTGTTCACAGGCATACATTGCTAACCCTCGAGCTCGGTCCAACCAAAGCTGGTCGCCGGTTCGTTCAAAGAATGTTAAGCAGGCGAGTCCACTACCTGAAGTCCCATGGCATAACGACACTCCTTTTTCTAATGGGCCTGCCTTCCAAATCAAGTTGGTTGCTTGTAAAAATAATTGATCTAGAATAGGAGCCTCGGAAGGAGAAATGCATTTCGATAAATCGGTAACAACGCCGGTTGCTCCATGGCACCAGTGAACGACAGTTAATGAAGAGTATTCGCTATCATCAAAGCCGCGCCTCCAATTAGTCAGTCCGCCTTCTGTCAAAGCATAATGACTTAAAAATTTCTCAACATCATGAATTAATTCACCAACGGTACTCTCGTCTCCTAGATCCCGCAGCGCTCGAATGAGAACTCCAAAATTACCTACATTCCCATGAGCTGCACCGATAAACTTTCGTTTCACACTAAATTGTTGTGTCCAAATGCGGGTGTCCGAAGACTGGTCGACTTCTCTCTGCGAAAGAATAGTTTTTCCGACATCTCGACAAACCTCGCGATAGCTCTCATCACCAGCTTTCCATAGTAAGTGTGACATCGCTAATGCACCAGGCCCACCAAACAGTATTTCTCGATGAGTATTGTTAGCGGCCCTGTGAATCAGTGCCTTAAGTGCTTTAGAGTTTTCTGCTTCTGGTGCGATCATTTGCTTTACAAATCGAATGCCCAGCTCCCCACAAAAAGGCGAATCGTTGGGCTCTTCAGACGAGTTGAAATGCTCAACCAAAATTTGATCAATTGCAGGGAGAGGGTGAATTGAATGAGAAAATTCCGTTAACTCGTGAATCGCCCAAAGCACACCCGCCGCCCCATAGTAAAAGTCAGTGAGGAAGCGAGGAGCTTCAGGATAGTCATCTTTGGGATGAATTGGCCAAAGACTGGTTTTTTGATCAAGACAAGTGTAAGTTGAATGCAGGATTTCTTGAATCGTTTCCTTTACGCGATTTTCATCCCATTGATATTCCTGGTAAGGTAAATGACGGTCGACTTGATATAGCAAATTATCCCTCCTTATTCGTCAGGCGCATCGATACTGCATCTCTAAGAAATTGGTGGCGGAGGTGAATTGTATTAAATTATCAATTTAAAGAGCCACAATTAGTCCAACCACAACTCTTAACTGCAGTTAATGATTTAGTTCAAGGGTTGTAGAGCCATTAGACATTTGTAGCGACCGCTTAAAGTAATCTTTAATAACCTGTTCCTTCTGCGCTTTTGTGTCAGCATGTTCAAGTTCTTGAACTACTGCCGTCCTATATGCTGGCAAAATGTAAATACCTTTTAAACTACCTTTTTCTACGGGTGGAGTTTCAGGAATAGATTCAATCACCTTTTGCGGAGTCTCGATTCCAACTTTTTCTATGATCCGTTCAAAATCCTGTTTTACTTCCTTTGATCCAACGATAACTGTAGTATGCTGACTTTGAGTTTGGTTTTGAGCTAATTGGATTTGGTATATTTTCTCGGCCACTCCAGGTGCTTTAAGCACACCTATAAAGGCCGCGAGGCCAATTCCGAATTTCCCCAGGCCTTCTAGAATTTGCGCAGGATAAGAACAGCAATTTGGCTTTTCAGTACTTTCTGACATATCAATAATCACATCAGAAAATTTACGTGCCTGCAAATAAACTAATTGTGTTCTAGACTCAAATCACTGGATGGTTAAAGCCCAAGGTTACCCATGGCCAGGCAATCTGTATTACCACGAATATCTACTCCTGCATATCGTGCATAAATCGGCGGGGGTTATGAAGCCATGCTAGCCCCTATGCCAAATAATCCCATCTGGTTCGACTCGATTAAAGAGCATTATATCGGCTTCTTTTCTACGATAAATGTGCCATTAAAATTGCATAATTTTCTTTGTGTTGGTGGGGATCACTTAGAGGCCACAACCCAGGTAAATGCAACTTCAAGACAGGTGTCTGAGGTTAATTAAGAGATAACTAGAAAAATTTGTTCATAATCCGATGGAGTTAGTGAGAATTGTGGCTTTGTTTTAACTCACAAAGCCTAGCTATTAGTCCCGTTATATTGAATCGCTTAATTTTTTAATACTTTACCAGCTTGAGAATTAGATAAGCTTTAAAGTAGATAGACCGAAAGCTGGAGCCACTTTAATGCTAAGAAGCTATTAAAAAAAAGCTAGGGGGCGATTTATTCGATCTGAGTCTGACTCAACATATTGCACCTTGTCTTTGTGTGGCGTATTACATAATTAGATATATGAAGTGCCGTCTCAAGGAGAGTTTTAATGGCAAAAATGAAGATCAAAGAAGTCAAAAGCAATGTTTCGAAAGGCCTCTCCAACTATAAGTTTGATACTAGTAATTTTGTAAAGCTTTCTTCGTACAGCACTAAACCCAATACTATTTCAGCCGCTAAATCTCGTAATTCTTTATCTAAAAATAGCCAAATCCTTAAATAGGTTCTATGATAAAAAATATCGCAATAATTTGGGATTTCGACAATACGCTTACGCCTATTGATTCAACATCGAAGACGGTCGAAATACTTCAAGGCAATGGTGCTCATTCAAAATTTTGGGACAATATTAAGAGCTCCGCGGCGATCAACGGCGGCCTAGTTGGGAGCATATGTTGGCTTCAGATGCGCCTATCTGGATGCACTACTTATCTCGACTTGCTTCTTCTAAGAACATTCCATTGAATAAGGAGTTCTTTACAAAATTCGTTGTTGATCAAGTAAATTTATATCCAGGAGTAGTTGATTTTTTGAGGGCTACCCGAGACCTTGAGAAAGCTGCTCGCTTTAGAAAAATGGGGATTAATATTCACCATTTCATAGTGTCTGCAGGTTTGAAAGAATTAATTGAAGAATGTTTCCCTAAAAATTTGATTACTTGGACCTTTGGTTGTCGTTACACAGTGACATATGAAGAGAGTAAGGAAATGCCAATAAGTGTGCCGGTGTTTTGTATGGATGAGACGATGAAGACTCGCTCTATTTTTGAAATAGCTAAGGGCACCTTTAATGACCAGCAGAAAGGGGTGAATACGCGAGTTGCCCCTGAGAAAATGTGGTGTCCATTCCCCAATATGATTTATATCGGGGATGGCCCAACCGATGTTCCGGCTCTTTCTCTCGTGAGAGATAGAGGTGGCCTAGGTGTTGCTGTTTATGATAAAGCCAAATCTGCCGCAGATGTAAAAAAACGACTAAGGCAAATGAGCTTAGATAGAAGAACTGACTTAATAACCAAGGCGGACTATTCATTACAAGGTGAACTTTATAAATTTATTCAAACTCGATGTATCCAGATTCTCCAACGGTATGAAGCCGGAGAAATTGACTATTTAGATTTGTAGTAAATATTTTCGCCTACTTCAGTCGTTTACTACGGTTCGATGCAAATGCCGTTATTTCGTTTTGTTTCTCGTGATTTTTAAAAAGTGATCTCGGAAAGTTGAATCGCCTAGCCAATCAACTTTGGTCAATACCCTCTTTATTGCTGTAGTTATGATAGAACCGAATGGTTATTGCATCGGTATTGGTGTGGAATTGTAAAGCTTCCCATTTAGACCAGACAATTTAGTAAGCTTCAAATTCGACTGCATGCTAATTGCGTGGCCCCATCAGGCCAATCGATAATTGGCCTTAACTATGCAGACGATTAGGTAAACGGTCCCGTTACTATGGTATGAATGGAATAAACGGCAGGAATGAATTCCAAGAAAACATTTCGACAGGGTTTGGAAGAATGACCTTTATGTAAATCAGATTGCAAATCTAATTCCTAAGAGAGAAAGGGTGGATTCTTAGAATTGAGGGGAGAGGTCCTTTAGGCAAATCATATTGGGAAAAAAAGATAGCCCGCTCGGTGGCCCGGAGAGGGCTACCTTTTGCAGTTGTGTTATTGAACTACTTTTCGATTTTGGAATTCACGATAAATCGATTCAAATATCGAAAATCACAGAGTTAATAAACAACTCCGATTTGCACAATTGAAGGGCGCCGCCCTTCGCTCCGACACCCTCTTCGTTGTTGACCACCCCCACTCCACGAGGGGATTGGAGGTGGTCAACAACTGGGTGTTTGGAGCGGGCGGCTAGTAGAAGTAACGAAACAGAAAACTGAATTAGACGATGATATTTTATGATGAAGAAACGAAAGGAAGAACAGTAGTGAACAAAAAATTATAGGAGCAGTTAATGAAAAGATGCTGGGAGCCAACAAAGGTTACGAGCGTTTTTGTTACGATTTCAGACAAAGAGTATAAGCAACGACTTGCCGAAGCCGCCGAAGTTCTCTATGATCTATTCAGCCAGCAACGTCAGTCCCAATCCATTGAACCTTGTAATTCGAGCCAGTCGTCTCAGGAAATTGAGATGAAAAGGACGGGTTCAGATGGTTAGTTTAAAAGAGATTCCTTACAAAATAGCATTGTACATTCGTGTTTCCACAGAGGAACAAGCGGAGAGTCCAGAAGGTTCAATCAAGAACCAAGAGGAACGCTTACGTCGTACAGTGCGGGATAAAATCGAAGATGGCAGTGACGCAGAAATCGTCGGCGTGTTCATTGATGCAGGTTTATCAGGAAAAGATACCAATCGGCCACAGCTTCAAAAAATGCTAGCGAGAATTCGGCGAGGTGAGATTAACCTTGTTATGGTCACTGAACTTTCACGTCTTTCGCGAAACACAAAAGACTTTAGCGAGATGTGGGAAGTCTTTCACCAATACAATTGCGAGTTCCATTCTTTGCGTGAAAAGTTTGATACGACCAATGCCGCCGGTGAAATGATGTTACATATGATGATCAACTTTGCCCAATTTGAAAGGCGCCAGACCGCCGAACGAATTGCCGCAAGCTTTCGAGTAAGGGCCGAGCGTGGGCTCTATAACGGTGGTGCCGTTCCGTTAGGATATAGAATTCCCGAAGACAAATCAGGGAAGCTTTTAGTTCAGGAAGAGGAAGCGGAAATTGTTAGAACAGCCTTCAAAGCTTTCCTCAATCAGGGATCACTCTCTGCCGCTGCGACTTGGCTCAATGAAAACAACATTCGCCTCAATCGAAAAATGATAGGGGGAGGGAGGCCAAGGACAGGTCACTTTTTATTTGAGAGTCTTCAAAAGATTTTACGAAACAAAGCCTACATCGGTATTCGCGTGTATCGTACAAATGAAGGGCTCAAGGAAACAAAGGCAGCTTGGCCTGCCATTGTTGATGATATTACCTTTCAACGAGTTCAGGAAATCTTAACCAAGAATTACCGTCGAAAGAAACCGACAAAACCAAATCGATATCCTTATCAGTTAACGAGTCTTATTGTATGTGGTGTCTGCGGGGATCGGCTTTGTGGGAAGTCAGCGTGGGGTAAGCGAAAGAAAATTCCTTACTATGAACATTCATGGACTTCGAAAATCCAAAATGCCCTCCCTGAAAAGGTCTACACATGCAAACCTCACAGAATTCCCGGAACTATTGCTGAGAATATCGTTTGGCGAGAGGTTGAAGCCGTTTTAATCGACCCCAAGGTTGCGGAAGACCTTATTTTAGAAGCCAAGACGATTCATGCGAAGTTTGATAACAGTCATGAGACTGATCGACTCAAAAACAAAATCTATGGGGTGACGGCCCAGATTGACGCCCTAACCGAACGCCTATCTCAGCTCCCTATGGAAATCTCCGCCGATCCGATTTACAAACAAATGAAGAAGCTCGAACTCCAAAAGCAGGACCTTGAGGTTAAACACTACGAATTGAAAAACCATGGGGCGACTCAAGACTTACCTGTGAATCTTTCAAAATATGAAGAATTCCTAAAGGCAATTACCACCTGGAACAAAAACGAAACTCCAACCCCGGAACAGAAGCAAAAGGTCATCGAAAAGCTCGTCGATAAAATCGAAATATTCCCCGACGAGATCAAAATTAGCTTTGTTATGGGGAGTTCAAAAATAGAAAGGGAGCTGACTTTAATCGGCTCCCTTTCAAATCCTGTTAAAACAGTCACAAAACCGCTGGCGAAATATCTGAAAACTCAGTGTTCAACCAGCTTGACAGTTGGTGGAGCGAGCGGTCCCCAGGACGAACTCTCCAGTAGGTCGAGCTACATACTTAGATTCTATAGAGTTTTTCCAGAAGTGTCACTGGAAAGATACCTCAAATTATAGTGAACTTTACCTTCAAAAAGGCCTTTCCGCTGCGCAGATAGGCGAACGGCTTGGTATTCCTAAGCAAACAGTTCTTGATCAGCTTAGAAGAGATGGTCACTGCCTTGGCTCCAATAAGGGCCGACTTGGAAATCCTGAAAACTATAGACTTGCTTATGCTCCCTATGGTTTTTCGAAAAAAGATGGTCGTCTTGTCCCTAACAAATCCGAAATTAAGATTTGTAGATTGATCGTTCAACTTCGTAATAATTCGAAAATGTCACTTCACGAAATCGCACGGGAACTCGTTCGAAGAGAAATTAAAAACAGAGAAAGTTCGATCTCATGGACCCATGCAACCGTAGGTCGCATTTACAAACGATGGAATGGAAAACTCTAAAATAAGGAGAATTTATTATGGTTGCCGCGCTTAAAGATATTATCACAGCAATTGCTGCCATTACTGTATTGGCCTACGCAACTGGGCAACAAAAATGGCTTTGGAAACAAATCGCCATTCTACGACGAGAAGCTTTAATTGAATCACAAAAGGATTGGGGGTGTCCGAGTATCTTCAATCTAAGAGCTTGTCACACAAGGTTTCGGAAGAATTAAGAAATTTCGTTCAAATAATCCGTTACAAGGTGATGTGAAGCAATCTGGTCTTTCGTGCAATTTTGTTTCAGTCCAGTCTGGGTTCCCATCGTATGTGTTACTATGATAGAATATACCGATGAATCATTGCGTGCTCATTCTCATGTTTCTGTTTTCAATCAAGTCATTTTCCATGGGCTCTACACGCGATTTTGACAGCGATATTTTTTCCTGGTCTAAAAACGCAGATTTGAGCAAATTTTCCAAAAATAAATTGTACATGAAATCAACTCAAAAGTCCCTTTCTGATTTTGAAGTAACATCCAGAATATTATTAGGCCATAATAAATGCACAAACTCAGAAGTGATTAACTGTAGAAAATCCGCAAACATTAGTTTCTTAAAGCACCTTTCATCATCTGTAGAAACAGCTGAAGCCACTTTAGACAAAGAACGAAATAAACAACAAAAAAATAAGGACGATAAAACCAAAGGGTGGTGGTTTAAGGACTTATCCAGTCAAAAAATAGCATTAGGTGCATTACAGTACAAAATTAATACACTAGCTGACGCACTTCGATTATTGCCTCCCGAATTAGTTGAAGATATGCCTAGATTTGAAACTTTAAATCAAGCTTTGTCATATTTCGAGAGTAAAAAGAGGCTTATTGCTGCAACACTTGAAATGAATGGCGTAGGAGTGAACTCCAAAGTTAAATACCTCCGCAAATCAAAAGGTAGTCTCAGCAAAGTGATGGATGAAGTTGGTTTGGTTAACGAAGAACCCAATGGAGAAATGTTTTACACAAAAGTTTATTGGGGAGAACTTTTATCAGACAAACAGAAACTTGATAAGCTCCGATATTTTCTTCAAAAAGCAAAATCAGACTATACTACTAATTCACGCTGTATCGGAGGTGATGGCTCACGAATTACTGATTGTAAATCTGAAGCAGATTTGATTTCTCCGCCTCCAGCGCTTTCGGGATGTATTGCAAATCATCCCGTACTTTCGATGATAGCTGTTAATCAAACTTCAGCAATTCAGTCAGATCAAAATTTAAACAGTCTTATTGTGGAAAATCTTAAAAGATGTGAAAGAAATTTAAATAAACCAGCTTCTCTCATAAAATCAATTCTTGGTAACAATTTTTTGAGCTCATCCACTCAGAATTGTAGAGAAATTGAAGCTGATTTGCATTCTTCAATAGAAAGAACTAAATCCAAAATGGGTGAGGTTTATAGTCAGCAATTTCCAGAGTGTCGTGATAGTGATTCAGTTCGATTGAGTAGATTTTACGAGCAGCTCTCGGGCAGAAGTGATTATCAAAGTCATGGCTCTCAAAACAGGTCTGCGACTACTTACAATTCTCAAGGCAAATTTACCGATTGGGAAAGAGATTTTTTTCTTCCCCCAATTGATCAATGTCCTGGAAACGTTGAATTACAAACTCTTCGAGACAAAGCTGCAAAGTCAATCATCCAACTTCGGGAAATTGAAGAAATTCAGAGACGAAAAGTCGCATATAGCGATTACATTAGGACATCAAAGCGCGGACTGCTTTCTAGTGGACTTGACCCGATTCTTTTCAAGTCAAA
>JBILOD010000545.1:0-2897 GCA_044374645.1 Pseudobdellovibrionaceae bacterium
TTTCGAACTCACTAGGGACCACCAAGTTCTATTGAAGGCTTACTTTAAAGATCAAGTGCGCAAAGAAGCATCAGCTTTGATCCGAACCCTTAAGCAAAACAATTTAGAAGTTTTTTTGCTTTCCGGGGATCGAACAGAAGTGGTCGGAGCTATTGCTCAAGAGTTAGGATTAGAATCCCATCAGTATCGCGCGCAATTGAGCCCCAAAGAGAAAGCACAATTTTTAGACTACGCCCTCAATCAACACAATAAAAACTATTTAATGGTGGGAGATGGCCACAACGATGCCTTAGCTCTAAGCAAAGCAAGCACCTCTATCGCGGTGAAAGGTTGTGCCGAAACGAGTTTGCGCGCGGCAGATGCCTATGCTCAAAAGAATGATTTGCGCGTGATTATCTCGGCACTCAATCTCAGTTCATTTTACCATCGGTTGATTCAGCAGAATGTGGGATTGAGCCTCACCTATAATCTCATTGCCGGTTCTTTGGCTATCGCGGGCCTCGTTGACCCATTAATGGCAGCCGTACTTATGCCCATCAATTCATTCGTCGTTATCGGTGCAACAGTGCTTGCACAACCTCGCAAAAAAAAGGAAATTTAATTTCATGGAAGCGTTATACATCATGATCCCGCTCACACTTTTGTTATCGGGCACAGCACTGGTTGCCTGTATCTGGGCTATTCATAAAGGTCAGTTCGACGATGTTGATACGCCGCCCATGCGTATACTCCATGATAACGATGAGGTAGAGACTTTAGATTCAAAACATTTAATGAATTCCAAATTAGGTTTTAAAAATAAAAAAAATATAGAAAGGACAAATGCATGAATAAATCATCGCAAGAACAGTTTATTTATTACGATGACGATATCGTAAAGAAATTCTTGTGGGCTGTGGTCGTCTGGGGAGCTGTTGCCATGCTCGCCGGTATCCTTGCAGCACTACAACTCGCTTGGTGGCCAGCAAACGCCGGTTTGGAATGGATAACTTTCGGGAGACTCCGCCCTCTTCACACCAACGCCGCGATTTTTGCTTTCGCCGGTAACACGATTTTTGCCGGTATTTACCATTCGTCACAACGTCTCTTACGAACTCGAATGTTTAACGACTTTTTGGGCAAGGTCCACTTCTGGGGCTGGCAGCTTATTATTGTCATGGCTGCGCTCACGCTACCGTTTGGATACACCACCGGTAAAGAATACGCTGAGCTTGAATGGCCGATTGATATATCAATCGCTGTGATTTGGGTGGTCTTTGCGGTAAACCTTTTTGGTACTATTGCAAAAAGAAAAGAACGTCACCTTTATGTGGCAATCTGGTTCTATATTGCAACCGTAATCACCGTCGCCGTTCTCCACATTGTGAACTCGCTGGCCATTCCAGTGGCTTTCTTGAAGAGCTATCCGATTTGGGCTGGTATTCAAGATGGTTTGATCCAATGGTGGTACGGTCATAACGCTGTCGCGTTCTTCCTCACCACGCCTTTTTTAGGATTAATGTACTACTACGTGCCAAAAATCGTGAATCGTCCGGTGTATTCGTATCGCCTTTCGATTGTCCACTTTTGGGCGCTTGTTTTCCTGTATATTTGGGCTGGTCCGCATCACCTTCTTAACACTGCACTGCCCGATTGGGCACAAACGCTAGGGATGATCTTCTCAGTCATGCTGTGGGCACCTAGCTGGGGCGGTATGATCAACGGTCTCCTCACGCTCAGAGGCGTCTGGCACCTTCTTCGTACGGAACCAACTGTGAAATTCCTTGTGGCTGCGATTACCTTCTACGGTATGTCGACGTTTGAGGGTCCACTTTTGTCAATCAAAGCCGTTAACAGTCTTGCCCACTACACTGATTGGATCGTTGGTCATGCTCATGCCGGTGCCCTTGGTTGGAACGGTTTTATGGCTTTTGGTATGCTTTACTACTTAGTTCCCAAACTTTGGAACACTAAGCTTTACAGCACTAAAATGGCTAACACCCACTTCTGGTTGGGATTGTCTGGTATCTTACTTTACTACGTATCCATGGTCGCTGCAGGGATCACTCAAGGTCTTATGTGGAGAGCCGTAGATGCACAAGGACATTTGGTTTATCCAGATTTCGTAGAAACTGTGCGAGCTATTCAGCCTCTTTTCTGGGTGCGTTTGCTTTCTGGCTTGCTCTACTACATTGGCTTTATCATGATGGTCCGCAACTTATTGGCCACTATCAAGACAGCTCCTGCCGTTGTGCCTGCTGAAAAAGTGGCTGTACCTGTAACTATGGATCACGCTGATCCTAAAGAAACTGGACACCGTAAACTTGAGGGCCTAGCGACCGTTTTCACCGTGTTGGCATTATTGGCGATCCTTGTTGGATCATTGATCGAGATTTATCCTTTGATCAATATCAATAAATACGTTGAACCAGCAAAAATGCCGCAACCACTTACTGCTCTTGAACTCGCTGGCCGTGATGTTTACATCAAAGAAGGCTGTTATGTTTGTCACTCACAGATGATTCGTAAAATGAGTTCAGACGTTCTTCGCTATGGACCTGCCAGCACTATCGGTGAATCAATGTACGATCGTCCATTCCAATGGGGATCTAAGCGCTCTGGTCCCGATTTGGCGCGCGAAGGTGGAAAGTATCCTAACCTTTGGCACTATCGCCATATGATTGATCCACGTGCAACTTCTCAAGGCTCTTTAATGCCTCCGTACCCATGGCTTGGTACAAAAGATGCTGACTTCATCAGCCTTCGTAAAAAATTATCGGCTCTTCGTGCTCTCGGTGTTCCATACACTGATGAAATGGTAGCGAACGCCGATGGTGATGCACAAAAAGACGCAAAAGTTATCGCTGAAGACTTAGCTGCAAACGGTGCTCCGGCTGGTTTGGAAAAAACTGAGCTTG
>JBILOD010000208.1:0-7031 GCA_044374645.1 Pseudobdellovibrionaceae bacterium
TTCAGATTCCGTTATTGCATCAAGAATACGAACTCGATAGGATTCGACACCACTCAAACCTCTGTCGGTGCTGACCTCAAAGTCCAATTGCGGTGTTTTCGTAAGACTGACTCCACCCGTCCATTTAAGGGCCAATTGCGAGGGTGGTCTTGGAGTTAGTCCATCATGAGTGATCGAGTCACAGCGGCAATCAGAACGGTGGCCCGCTGCATCTCGAAATTTTGCACAAACAGTGTTTTCAACATTAGCATTACTAAGATCTAAATTTGCACTCGACTGGAGCACCATCCAATTGTCAGAAGCGAGACAACTGCCTAGATCAGTATGCAGTGAAACCTCAGTGGCTCCATCGGCCTCCATGGCAACTTCAACATTCAGAGACGAAGTAAATGGTTGGTCTGAATTAATCGTAACCTTCGCGTTCCAAACCCGCTCTACTGGAGTCACTATGGACGGCGACGAACTGCCACCCCTAAGGGAGTTTATATCAACCACCATCCAGCAACCTGAATTTAAGATTGTCGCCAAAAACACCAAAAGAAGTCGCCACGGAAGCGAGAGGCTTCGAAAAAGTTGAGCGTAATTGCAAGAATTAACGGTCTTGTACATCAATGTATTTATCGACAATTCTTGAGCTAGACTTAAGGCACTATAAGCGAATCATTAGGGTTTCTGCGAAGTATCCTGGCATGACTTAATTTGAATATCTCGATTTGGGACAGAAATTCCAGACAGGCCGCCCGAAAGGACTATTTTGAGATCTCATGTCGGGCAATCCTAGCGACGTCACCAGCTAAATTTGACAGGGTTTTTACAGGAACCGAACTTAAACATGACAACCAGCTTTTTCGATCCTAGTACTTGTTTCCTAAAATCAGGACGAGATGACACACAGTGAATCTAAAAAGCTTAGCTATTCATAACTATAAAGAATCCAAAAAAGAGATTCTGCTCTTGTTTGTGGCAGGCTTGGTGTCATTTGCCCTGGGATTTATGGCTCTCTTCGCGAAAACCCAGTTTGTCAAAGGCCCTCAAATTCCTCTGCTTCAAGAAGAGCTAAAGGAGTTTGCCAGAAAATCACGCACAATCACATCGCTTCAACTTTCCCCGTCCCTTGAATTTATTGATCCACAGAATGTCCTTCCAAAATATCAGTCCTACCCCTTTCACGAACTCCTCAAAGTCCATAGAGCCGCCGACCAATGTATTATTGATGGGCCATCACCAAAACAAAGGGATCTGAGAAAAGCCTGGCAGTTTCAAACTTTGATCTGCAAAAACAGCGAAATCCCTGAGTCCATAATGAACTCACCCCCTTTTTTTTCTCCTGATGGAAAATCGTATGCCTATCTCACTTTTAAGCACTTAGAAAAAAACGCCAATCCAGCAGTCCTCCGTTCTTGGCTTCAAACTCACCTTGCCTATTTTCATCTTTTGGAACTCAAGGAGCTGTTTAATGAACACAAACTCAATACCCACTCGTTTCCCCTATCACAGCTCATTCAACTAACCTGGGAAGAACTGTTTCAAATTGCGCAAGGTGACCCAGTCATTGTTGCTCAAGAGCTTGTACTGCTAACTTTCAATGACGGACTCGCTCATTACCAAGTTGTTGCCAAAAAAGTCTGGGATGAATACTGGGAGAACTCACTGTTTCATCCCCTTGAACTTCGCTTCGTTAAAGACCGGTCTCAGTGCACGATTGTTAGCTCCAATGTCTGCTGGGAATTTGATTACAATCAGTCCCTGCTCACAAAATGGAATCCCGTGACCATCTTCATTTTCTCCCTCATCGGAATCACAATAGTTTTATTTTTGAAGCTCGCTCACATTTTAGTGCGACGAAAACGTGAAAAGGAAAAACTGATTTTCTCCCTTGAAATGCTGACTCATGAATTACGAACCCCCTTGGCTAATTTGACAATGCAGGCCGAAACTCTCAGAAATCAATACGATCAACTCCCACCAGATGTCCAAATGACCAGTATCCGCATGCTCGATCAATTGGCCCGAGTGCTCCGCATCACTGAAGCCAGCCGAAATTATCTTAGTAAGGATTTTTCTCTAGAGTTCATTTCACCAAAAATGACTTTCATTGAATCAATTGATGAATATGTTAAATCTTGCGTTGAACCCTATTTAGACCAGATTGAGCTCAACATTGTCCATTCACCAAACTCCAATGGCTTTGTTCTTGATCCTTATTGGACAATGATTTGCATCAATAACTTGATTCAAAACGCTATCAATCATGGACAATCGCCGATTCGCGTTAGGGTGGAATTAACACTTACCTATTTGGACTTCTCGGTTGAAGACGGTGGTACTAAGACATTTGATCCATTTCAAAAATCACCCAGCAGTAAAGGGATGGGGCTAGGGTTAAAATTAGTCGATCAAATTCTACCCGGTCTCGATGGTCAAATGTTTATTTCGTTCAATCCAACCTGCTTCAAAATTAAATTTCATTTATCAAATGACCCAAAAAACACAGTCAAAGGACGGCCTCATGAACCAGCTTTTAATTGTTGAGGACGATGCCACTCTCGCCATGAACTTAAAGAGCTTTTTGACCAATGAAGGGTTTTCGGTGAACCATGCTAGTCGTCTTGCAGAAATACCACAGGATCTGAGTGACATTGACCTTATCGTCCTTGATTGGATGCTCCCGGACGGTCAAGGACTCGATAAGATCAAGAGTTTGCGAAAGCATAACATCTACACTCCCGTTGTGTTTTTAACAGCTAAATCGGACCTCATTGATAAAGTCTTAGGACTTGAATCAGGAGCCAATGACTATTTGACCAAACCCTTCGAAGTTCGCGAGTTATTGGCACGGATAAGAGTGCAGCTTCGGCGCCCCGAGGGCTTGCCACCCATCAACAGCGATTTCACTTTCGGGAATATTCGGATCAATCTCGAACGGTATTGAAGACAGGGATCGCGATCGATCTCACCCGAAAGGAATATGATTTACTGTTTCTCCTGATGAGCTCACCTCGAACGGTTTTTACTAGGGAAGAACTCCTCAACAAGGTTTGGGGATTTGAAAACTTTCCGACAACCCGAACCGTCGACACCCACATTCTGCAACTACGTCAAAAATTGGGCGACACTTATTTTGAAACGATCCGAGGAATTGGCTATAGATTTAATAACTCCCCTGATAAGGAAATGACCAAGAAATGACTCCGGCATCACAAAGTAAATCTATTTTTATATTAGTCTCCGAGTTGCCAATTGAGGCAATATTTAAGGAGTTATATTTATGAGGAAGCCGCTATTCATCCAACACTCACCCAAGAAACAAAGATACGCCACCATTGCTCTATTCCTACTGACACTTTGGGCACAACCAGGTCGGTCCCAAGAAAATGCGCTTCACTTTCTACAACAGGCGCAAAAGAGTTTTCTAAATAGTGACGGCAAAGCATTGGTTAAAAACATCAAAGAGGCTCTGATTCAAAGCAAAAACCATCCGTTGGTTGTGCGGAATGCCTCCGATCTTTACCAAAACGCTGAGTCCAAGGGGCTACTCAAAGACATCAATCCCGGTTGGCAAGTCCCCGCTGAATTGAAATACCTTAATGTTTCGGTTCACAGGAAGTATATGTATGAAGGTGGTAAAGTACGTTTCTTTATTTCGGCAGGCGCTACGCAAACCGAACCCGAAATCGTCGAGCAATTCCAGGTCATTCAATACCCAAATCAGGTTGTCTTAGACAAAGTCGGTAAAATCGGAGATTGGAAGGAGCAAGAATGGGATGGCAAACCCACCTTTTGGATTGGAGAAGACTGGCATGCTGAGCAAGTACCGGAAGGACTTTATCTCATCAACATCAAAATTAAAAACCAACCATTGGTGCAAGGCTGGTTTGTCATAAACGATGAAAACTCTAGTGCTTCGCCAGTGATTAAAATTCCGAAAGTGAACCAAATTTTCACCACGGATCAACCCAATTTTATATGGAAGAACTTTCGGTCTCCAGAGTTTAACCGTGAAGAGCACACCAGAATTGGGTACAAGATCAGCCGCGAAGGAACCGACCTTTACGAGGAAATCACCAATGCTCAAATTAATTATCAACAGGAACTTTCAGAAATGCAGTTTCGCGTGGGTGATAAAGCCGCAGCGAATGCTTACCAAGGTGCGACATACCTAAAACCTGGGAGCTATCAATTTTCACTAGGATTTCGTGAGATTCATAACTTTGGAGACTTACTTATCGTTAGGGTCAGCTCCAGTAAAGTGCCATTTTCAGTTGAATCAAAACAATGATGATCCACGGATTTGGGGCCGACGGGCCCCGTTCCTGTAGAGGCTTGTCGTCTTAAGCCACTTTGGCCATGGCCCGTTTACGTGAACTGTTTCGTTGCAAATAAAGAACGGACTTGGTTTCAGGATAATCTCGGATCTGATTTTCAGACGAATCAATAAGCCACATTTTTAAACCAGCGCGAATTTCCGTATTTAGATCGAGAAGGGTTGTATCAAGAATCATAAAAGAAGATTCTTTGTCGACCAAATTGTTTAAGACTTTTGAAAAAGACTCCATCCGAACAGCTTTAATGATCGCTGGGCCATCGATATCCAATTCTTGGCGGTATTTTTCATTTCCTCGAATAAAAACTTCGATAGAACCATAATCCAAACCACCACCAACCACTAAAGTCTCTTCAATTTGTAGTTCTTCCCTGAGACTTTCGACAATGTCAGAGATTTTTTTGAAGGTTTTAAAGGCCCTCTGCAAACAGATCGTTTTCTTTGTATCGGACGCCGATTTGTCTGTCCCTGTCATCGAGGCAATTTCAGAAAGATCTTCGTCTCTCTCCATTATTCCAAATGTCACCAATAGACCATCACCACTCGTCTTGTGCACGTAACCGCCATTTTTAGTAATGGCTCGAACAGCCCTCGAATGAAATTTATACATAAATTTTTTCACTACGTCGCTTGGATACGAGTAAACAAAATGAGTATATCCACGCAAATCGATGGCCATAACGAGGCCTTCTTGTAAATAATTGGCAAACTTCATCTCTGTCGATTCGAATATGGCTTTCGTGAGGGAGCGTCCTAAAAAAACGGATAAGGCCTTTTTTCGTAGAATGTCCTGTGATGCCATAAAAAACCTGAGCTTGCTGGTGATCCGGAGGCCAAAGTATAAAATAATGGCGATAGTTGTGACGTCGGTGATGATCATTGTAAAAATGCGAGGTTCATGGAAATAAAACAAATAAAGCAATGGACCAAGATAGATGACCAAAAAGCCAAGAATTTGCCATAAGACCAAACGGGGAGGAGCTGATAAAATGGCAAGACCTGAAGAGAAAGCCACGATATTCGTTGTATGGAGGTAAAAATAGAACTCATAGTTTCCGGAAAAGATAGAGGGCCAGGCATGAACCGATGATGAGGCAACCAACAGTGAGGGAAACACAAAAATGGTTGAGTAAGCTTTTAGCTTTGTGTTTGACTGGTATCTCTTATACCAAAATGCAAATATCAAAGCTGGAATGGCGTTGAACACTAATCGCGGCCAAAGGTTTTGCCACAAACTTATATTTGGAATGGCAGAACGAAATAGATTCAGGCTAGTAAACCCATAGAGCGTTAGCGCTAAGGCCCAAATAAACATCAAACTCGAGGCACGTGAAACCACACCTCTTAGGATTTTGTCTTCAATAATAATCTTCTGTTCTAAACTAAGCCGCTCTAATTGTTGATTCATAGCCCAATCAATCTACGTTTTCAGTGGAACGACTTCTCCGGTCGAATTTCGCCGTGACGTCGAGTAACCAAATGTTTTTCCACAATTTTAGCCCCTATTGCTTATCGGATGATCGCGACATTTAATGTAGACAGGCCGTGAATCTTGACCTTTGCTAGGGTTGGCCCGACAAAGGCCTGAGGACTCAGATGGAGGCCTTGATGGCATACAGGACTTAAGGCCTCAAGCACTAGAGGTTCACGCCAGTTTAGTAGAATCAAAACAAAGAGGATCCAATGGTTTGGGGGGCTAGCTATTGCCCCCCCTTCCTTGGGTTGCGATTAGGAGGCTCGATCAGCCTGCTTTTCAAGAGCTTTTTTATACTGAGTTTGTTTCATTTTCGCGAGGAGGTTTTCTTCACGCAATAAGTACTCAAGCTTCTGTTCGAGAGAATCCAATAGTGTGTCAAAATTTTCTGCAGCACCCGTTGAGCCGATAAAAATCTTTTCAACGATTTCACTGGGTACATAGTTTGAGACAGCCAATCGCAGCGTTGAGTAAATCTCTTTGACTTGCTTGGTGAGGTCTCGGATTTCAGTGCGGGTCTTCAATAGCTCCCAGTCGATCAAACTATCATTAACGACTTCATGAACCACTGCAATATCAATGGGCTTCTCAATTATATGAATAACACCCAACTCTAGAGCCGAAATCGCATCATCTTTATCGAGATAACCCGAAAACATAATGGTCGGGATAGTGACACCCACTTCGCTCAGCTGCCGAAGCGTCTCAAGCCCATTGAGCACAGGCATTTTTAAATCGATCACTAAAACAGCAGGCTTCACCACTTTATTTTTTATGGCCTCCACAAACCGCTGAGGGTTGTTAAACTGGATCACCTCATAATCGGTGCTCAGCTCTTCCGCCAATAACTCAGTGATTTCCTTCTCATCATCCACGAGGGCAACAAGCGGGCGATCTGATTCCATAGTGACTTTTAGCATGTGAGTTTCCTTTTAAAAATCTACGTCTTTTTTCAGTGTAGCCATTTCGTTGAGTAAGTAGGAGTCATAATTTCATGGGCCGCCCCTTGGTCGAGGCAATAGATGCACTAATTCGACACACCTGCTTCCTGGGTCTTGCTTGCTTCCGATTTAAGTGCCAATATGCCGTCCGGAAAATCTCCTTAATTACTAAGGAGACACGGGGAAAACGCAATGAAAACAACCATTTTGATTTTACTACTGGGCCTCTTTAGCGTCACTTCTTTCGGGCAAGATCGTTATACAGAAATGCTTCGTAGTTCTTATACATGTG
>JBILOD010000091.1:0-10036 GCA_044374645.1 Pseudobdellovibrionaceae bacterium
GACCCATGGCCTATCGTTTTACTATCGGCTCTGAAAATTATCGTTTTTCCAATCTTAAAGAACTCATGGCGAAGGCATCCCCTCGACGCTCGGCTGATGAGTTGGCCGGAATCGCGGCACAGACAGAAGCGGAGCGAGCCGCCGCCCAATCAGCATTGGCCGATGTACCGCTGACTGACTTTTTAACTGACGCATTTATTCCTTACAAAGACGATGAAGTGACCCGCCTCATTCTAGACTCTCATGACCCATTGGCATTTACTCCAATAGGCTCAAAGACTGTGGGCGAATTCCGAGATTGGTTATTGTCGGATGAGACGACGAACTCATTGATTGAAACAGTACGCGCCGGCATTACACCCGAAATGGCAGCAGCGGTTTCAAAAATCATGCGCCTCCAAGATTTGATCGCTGTCTCTCGCAAGATTACCGTCATTACGCAGTTCCGTAATACCATAGGATTGCCTTCTCGTTTATCCACCCGCCTTCAACCTAACCATCCCACGGATGACGCTAATGGAATTCTCATCAGCATCATCGATGGTTTGCTCCTTGGAAGTGGTGATGCCGTCATAGGAATAAACCCGGCCACCGATAACCCTCACAATGTGTGCCAACTTTTAGAAATGATTGATGCATTGAGAATCAAATACGAAATTCCATTGCAGTCCTGCGTACTCTCCCACGTAACGACTTCTTTGCGGTGCATGGAGATGGGGGCACCCATGGATCTTGTCTTTCAATCCATTGCAGGATCTGAAAAAGCCAATAAAGCCTTCGGCATCGATTTGGCTCTATTGCAAGAAGCTAACGAAGCTGCGATGAGTTTACGTCGGGGAACAGTGGGTAACAATGTGATGTACTTTGAAACCGGTCAAGGGTCCGCGTTATCCTCAGAGGCCCACTTTGACATTGACGCCCAAACAATTGAAGCAAGAGCCTATGCCGTGGCCAAGGCCTTCAACCCTCTCCTAGTAAATACCGTCGTAGGGTTTATCGGACCTGAATACCTTTACAACGGAAAACAAATCATTCGTGCGGGCCTCGAAGATCACTTTTGCGCAAAACTGATGGGTCTGCCGATGGGATGTGATGTTTGTTACACGAATCACGCCGAAGCCGATCAGGATGATATGGACAACTTGTTAACCCTATTAGGAACTGCAGGATGCAGTTACATTATGGGAGTTCCTGGGGCCGACGACATCATGCTAAACTATCAGAGCACTTCATTTCATGATGCTCTTTACTTACGCCGGCTATTAAACTTGCGCCCAGCTCCTGAGTTTGAAGAGTGGCTAATCAAAATGAATCTTTGGAATACTGAGACTTTGCAAATCACCACACCACCGTCTCCACTACTACTTGAGGGGGTTATGACGTGAGTCACTGGAATAAACTAAAATCATTAACGAATGCGCGAGTGGGACTCGGTCTAATTGGTTCCTCCTTACCCAGTCAACGTGTGCTGGAATTTCAAAGAGCCCATGCTGCCGCAAGAAGCGCCGTGTGGAAAGAATGGAATGCGAAAGGCTTGCAGAAAGAACTGAGTGAGCTTGGGGAGTCTGCACTGCTCCTTCAATCAAGCGTGAGTGATCGTGAAACGTACCTTCGATTTCCAAAAAAGGGCCGCACTCTCAGTGAATCCAGTAAAAACATTCTTCAGCCCATGCAAACGGATCTCGCCTTCACCGTTTCTGACGGACTCTCGGCCTTAGCGATTGAAAATCACTTCCTGCCGTTTTGGAAAACTTTTGCTCCACTCTGCAAGGAGAGTTTTCCGGATCTCACCTATAGGCTTTTGCTCGTGCCCTTTGGCAGAGTGGCCATCAGCGATGAAATCGGAGCCCCGCTGAAAGCAAAACTCAGTGTTATCTTTATTGGTGAACGCCCTGGACTAAACTCCCCTGACAGCCTAGGCATCTACCTGACGTTTAACCCCACTAAAGGAAATTCCGATGCTCAACGAAATTGTATTTCCAATGTTCGGGCTCCTCATGGATTGAATTATGATATCGCATCTCACAAGTTGATTTATCTAATGAAAGAAAGCCTACGTCTGCAATTGTCGGGAGTGAATTTGAAGGATGAATTAGAAATTAAGAAAATTGGTCTTTAAACCCTTTGCTTTTAAACGAAAACGAGCTCCGAAGACAAACTCGGAGCTCGTTTTCTCGTATTAAAACTTTTTTTATTGTTTTCTGTACTCACAGCCCACAACCGTTGGAGCTGCATCAAACAAGCCATTAGGCCCAGCCGACTGAATAGTGATCGAGCTTATTCCATTTTTTGTTTCAATTTTGGTATAGCGATTGCTAAATCCAATCATCATGTCTTGGGCTTGGTCACTTGCTGAGCTAGCCATTAACTGTGACAAGGGCTGATAAAATTTAAATAAGGTTTTTTCAAAAACAATCCCTGAACCGAATGTTAAAAATTGAGCCACAGCTTCGCACTTTCCTTCCGTACACTGATCGTAGAGATAAAATGTAAAATGGCGAGTGGTCCCCTGTATACCACCGGAACAGCGATAATATTCCTTAAGCGAGCCGAGACCTTGGCCAGGGCCTTCCATGGGTTCCTCAGAAAAAATCTTCCCAACAATGCGACGGGCAAAACGAGAATCGAGATCGCCTTGAAGTCGTAAGGTCATATAAACCCACTCATGAACTAATAGAGCCACTTTATCTAAATCAGGAAGCTGGTACCAGAGTTTTGGATCCACCAATAAGATTTGATTCGAGTAGAAAACGGCAATTTGCTGGGTTTTACATCCTCTTGGCAGCATAGGCTCGAAAGAATCATCCACGGGATTCAATGACTGATCCTCAGGTATAAAATGCACCATCGAATGCTTTTGAATAAACTCTTTAAACGCCGCCTTTGTATATTCACGTCCAAAAAAACTTTCCGGACTATCGAGCAAGTCCGCCATTTTTTCGGATATCAACTCTGTGGCTTGGTCAAAAGTCAAAACTGGTTTAATGGGCGTTTGATGCCAGAGAGCATAGCTTTCATAGAGGTCAAGTAAGCGTCCGTGATGAGGGCTCTGAGAGTCCTGGCAAAATACCCCTCGACCTCCCCCACTTGAGTCACCACCATGCAACATCGTATCCCTGGCACTGGCCTGATACGACAAGGTCAACAAAACGAGACTCAGCAAAAGATAGAAACTTTTTTTCATAATGGCTCCTTTTAATTCTTATGAATTAGTTGGTCAATAGACCGTGATTGAGAGCCACCCTATAAATACTGCTTGGTCTCGGCTAGATTTAGTTTCTTAAAATTTTAAGGTGTATTTTAAGCTGTACTTAAATTATGACGGCAAGGGTTTCGCTATGGTTGCTTATCCAATTGCGAGGACGCACGAATGCCTTCGATTTTTACCTACAAATCATACAAACCATTCATCATTGATTATATCGATGGAAATGCCCGCCTAAAGCGGGGGGGACGCCTTCGTTTGTCGGAGACAGTAAACTGCCAGCCCGCCTTTATATCGCAAGTTCTCAATGGGAGTTTGCATTTTTCGATGGAGCAAGCGGAAGCTGCCTCCCGATTTATGGGACTCTCCTTTTTAGAAAAAAAATTCTTCTTGAACCTAGTCCAATTAGAAAAAGCCGGCACCAGTGAACTAAAATATTTTTTGAGAGAAGAAAACCAAAAGCTCAAAGCAGAATCCGCCGTTCTTGCAGAACGCCTGAATGTTGGCAACACTCTGAGCACTGAAGAACAAAGTATTTATTATTCAAAATGGTATTATTCGGCCATTCATGTCCTCATCACCATTGAGAACTTCAATTCCCAAGAACAAATTGCGACCCGTTTAGGACTTTCACTTCAAACTGTTCGAGAAGCACTGACCTTCTTAGAACGGGTCAATTTTATTGAGCGCCAAGAGAAAGGTTTTTCGTCAGGAAAAGCCCGTTTGCACCTGAGTAGCCAGTCTCCTTTGGTTTTTCAACATCACATGAACTGGCGATTGAAAGCTCTAGAAGCCCTAGCCGATCCATTGCCGGAAGACCTTCACTACTCGTCGGTGGTTTCTATTTCCAAAAGGGATGCTGAATTTATCAAAGAGGAGCTGATTAAAAAGATCGAACATTTAAAGAAGGTCATCCGAAAATCTCCCGAAGAAGAACTTTACTCTCTTAGCTTTGATTTTTTCCAAGTGTGATGAAGACTGGATGGCATGTGTTTTTCTGTTACGAATGGCAGACGCCTTATCAATCTGCAGATCATTCACGCCTCGTTCGATTTAAAAAATATTTCGCCGTCTCTAACCTGCCCATCTATCAGAATATAATAGGTCCGCCCCATCCCTTACCTACAAAAGACTGGACACCGCAAATTTTGTGTTATAGAGCTCTCGCGAGCCAAAATTTGGGGGCTAAAATGCAATTAATGAAGTGTTTGATCTTGGTCTTATCCGCTCTATTTGTTGGATGCTCAACTGTCACTATTTCAGACAAAACTATGAGTAAAACGACAAGACAACCAGATTGGGAAGAGTCAAAACCCTTTTATTTGGGGGGATTGATTGGAGAGACCGAAGTTGATGTTACTGAGCAGTGCAAAGGTAAAACTCCCAAGCAAATTCAAACTCAGAATACTTTTAAAGATGGTTTGTTAACAGTTGTCACTTTGTTGATTTACACACCTCGATCAATAAAAATCTGGTGCGAATAGGGAGTTGCCATGCGAAATTATATTCCTATCCTGCTTTTGAGCTCTATTATGTCTGCTTGCCAGACAATTCATTTACGCAACGGAAAAAACAGCAATGTGGCCTATGAAGAGGAAGCGTTTCATCATATTGCTGTGGCCGGCTTGATTGAGGTCAGTGATCCCGTTGTACCAAATGCACAATGTCCGAAAGGGTGGGATTCGGTGCGCACTCGCACTGGCCCCGTTCAAATCCTTGTAAATGTTGTTTTGAATGCCACAACCAACCTAGGCTGGTTATATAGCCCTGAAGGGGTCGCGGTGGCTTGCAAGGCTCAAAACTAGAATCTATCGGTGGGGACAATCCTGCTTCAGAGTTTCCATGGGATTGGACTACTGTTTTATCACTCTAGACCTTATTGCCGACTTCAATAGATGGCGCCTATTTCATAAGTGAGCTTTTAGTCGCGAAGTGGAGTTATTCTTAAATCAATTCGCTGCTAGACGAAAGCTATAGCTAAGGACCTGACTAGGCAGCTTAAGTTGACCTGTATGTCCATATAAGATAGCATTTTGGACATATGCTACACAGATTATGTAACTTACCGACAAAACAAAGCTTTTTCTTATTTGGACCAAGAGGATCTGGCAAATCAACACTTCTCAAATCGCATTTTGACAAGTTGGATCCGCTTTGGATCAATCTCCTCGATCAGAGAATGGAGCTACAGCTATCACAAAATCCTGACGCCCTTATTAGTCTCTGGAAGACCAAAAAAACAGATTGGGTGGTCATCGACGAAGTTCAGAAAATTCCAAGACTGCTTGATGTGGTCCATTTGTGTATCGAAGACTATAAGATCAAATTTGCACTCACTGGATCTAGCGCGAGGAAGTTGAAGCGTGGAGGAGCTAATCTATTAGCCGGCAGGGCCGTTGAAAGAACGTTAGCACCATTCTCAGCGATTGAGCTCGAAGGGGACTTTAACCTCAATAGAGCCATTCAGATTGGCTTGCTCCCCAAAATTTGGAATGAAAAGTTTAGTAATGAAGAGGCCTCAGATTTTTTGTACAGCTATGTGAACACCTATTTAAAAGAGGAAATTGCGGCAGAACAACTCGTGCGAAATCTAGATCCATTTCGACGATTCTTAGTTGCGGCAGCTCAGTCAAATGGTAAAATCATAAACCATTCAGCCATTGAAGTTGATTCTGGAGTGGCTCGCAAACAATCTGAAAGGCATTTTGAAATACTTGTTGATACGCTCATAGGTCGGTATTTGTATCCCTTTGATACCTCAATTCGCAAACGACAAACCAAAAAGGCAAAGTTCTATTTTTTCGATACAGGTGTTGTTCGGACACTTCAGAATCTCGTAGACCAAGAAGTCGAAAATTCAATTTTCGAATTTGGAAATTTGTTTGAAACGTTTCTTATTAATGAATTTTTCAAACTCTCCGCAGCCCTGCAAAACAGATGGGAATTTTCCTACTTTCAAACATCCTCCAATGCTGAAATTGATTTGATCATTGAAAAACCCCGCTCAAAGCCGGTTTTAATTGAAATCAAATCATTCACAAAGATCCATAGAGAAAAAATTGAGTCCTTTATACGACTCACAAAGGACCTAAAGCATGAGGCCGCCTACGTTCTATCAAATGATAATACATCTCAAGAAATCGATGGCGTTCGGTGCTTGCACTGGAAGACTGGCTTAAAGGAGATATTTGAAATCGGGGGCTAATGACTTTGAGCAACTGAACACCCTTTCAAACTTATGTCGATTAGTTTTTTTCATTTCTCGATGCCCCCTCGATGCCCTTCGGCTATCTAAAGCAGAGTCTCTTATGATTGTTGATTTATTCTTTTAACTGGCATCGGTGTTGCTACTGGGATGCCACCAGGTCTTGGCGAAAGCCGCTCAAGCTAGTGAGCCAAGGCCTTGGCGTTGAAAGGAACAAAAATTGTGACGACTGTCAAAAAGTTCGACCAACCGAGGGATGAGTTTCAAGGGAACAACATCAGATTTTACCATCTGATGCTAATAACCCTTGCCTCTCTGCTATTGAGCCAAGGCCTCTTCGCAGGGATTGTATCAACCTCGCCGGCAAAACTCTCCGCTAACACTCTTGAACTGGCTCTTTCTGAGAGGTTGATGCGAGTTGAAGAGTTTCGCTTTATTAGGTCCGAGGCTGAACGCAGGGGCATTCGGGTATGGCTGTTTGGCGGTACGGCCGCGGGGTATGCTCATTATGTGAATTGGGACCTCTTGCGCGAAGCGGGAGATCAGCGCATTCAAGATTTTCGTTTCGACTATGACTTCACCAATATCTATCGATCCACTCAAGATTTAGACATCGTTGTTGATGGCCCCCCAGAGGTAGCAGAAAAACTCGAAACTGCGTTACAAGAAAAGTTTCCCCATCTTCAAGGTTCAAGAAGTGCCTGGGAAGTGAGATTACTCAAGCAATCGAGCCGAGGAAAGGAAGCCCTATTCAATAATCGAGATTTTTTAGAACAACACACAGATTCCAACTCCACTGGTATGATCGAAATCACCAATCCACCGAAAGGCGACGTTGCGCTTAAAGATTTTCGTGATTGGAAGGCTCGTCGCCCTTTTTTTTTCGAAGATGTGCTCGCTGGTCGATTACACTATTACTATTCAGAGACTCACCACCAAACGGCTCGGGCCCTCAAAAACTTGAATCCCCCAATTCTCTCGGCGATTCGTTTTCTCACCAAAGCCTTTCAGTATGAAGTCGATGTGTTACCAAAAGATATGGAGATCATTACGCGAATTATAAATGACTGGAATCCAAAGGCGCCTTTAGATTCCTATGTACAGAGTTGGATCGAGAAAAACGCCAAAAAGCTTTTTCAAAATGCGACCAATATTGAGTATGCATGGAACACCATTGACCAGTTGGGACTTCGACAGAAGCTCATCGCCATCAATGGCAATGTCAATTCCGTGGAATCGCTAGGCTGGTGGATGAGCAAAGAACCATTGCGCGCCCTTAAGCTGGGACAGTTTGAAACTAATGACCACCGCCATACCTTAATGCCCAACTTAAAACCCTGGAAGACAGCTAAAGAACTCGGAATCGACACAGTCTCACATGAAACTAGATCCTTTTTGGCCTATGAATCTATCACAAGGTCGCACTTAGGCTCTCCAAACGTCTTAATTTCGCGACAAAATTTTCCAGGCGAAGCCGCCATGCATGGAAATGGATTCTACACCAGGCGCGGACGATCAGGCGCCGCCGGAACCAACATCACTATTCGTTTTAAGGTCAAACCGGACGCACGGGAAGGTGTTGATTTCACGACGGCAGGAGACTATGTCATAGTCCTCAATAAGAATGCTTTAGAGGTTATTCCTGAAAGTATTCAGATGACACCCTATCAGTATTTTAAGACCCTCCAAGAGGGCTCTGGCATTTCATCGAACGATTTAGGCATCCTGGAGAAGTTCAAAAGAAAAGTCCGCAATCATTCCAAAACTATTTCTCTCGAAGAAACTGAAAAGATCAGGCACCTGATGGATGATGGAGGTTTTGAAAATCCCGCAATGGTCCGCGAGTACCTTGAACTCTTTCCTCATCTACTCTCTGAGCCTCAAGCCAAGGAAATCTTGAAACATAACTGGCGAGACGTAAATACAAAAATCCTCAGCTTACCTCAGGTTCAAATTAATCCATTAGAATACCTCAGTCTTCTTCATATTGGAATTGACTTAGTCACCGAGGGTACTGAGTATGAGGATCTAAAGAAGCGACTTAGACAGAAAACCTCTGAGGTTTCAAGGGAGAAAGTTAAAAAATTCAGTGAATCAATCCAAATAGATGCTATAACTCACACAAACTTTGATTTCATTTCTGAATTCATAGATTTATTCCCTGAGTCCTTAACTGAGCATCAAGTTGAAACGATATTACAAAGTAATTCCTCTACCTTGATTCTTAAATTAATATCAATTCCAAAATGGTTAAAATTCATTCACCAGAAAGGCCAACTTAAACAGATACTGCCATACTGGAGCATTAGCATAGAACCTCTATCTAACGCATTATTCAATTTTGAGTCTCAATGGTTAGAAAGCACATCAATGATTGGTGACTTGTTGATCAATCTTGCGAGTATTGATCCGCACTGGGCTGATTTTGTTGCGCGCGACGTACTATCTCGACCACCATGGGCCCGCCATTACAGTGCCTATTCAGTTTTAGAGTCTGTCATTAGATATTGTTCACAAGACGGATTAGAAATAGTTCGAGATCACCTTTTAAAAACTGAACCACTTCGTGGATTTCATCCATCATTACAAGATGCCCTATTTGGCAAAGGTGTGAACCTGTATTTAATGGGAGATGGCCCTCCTGTTGATTCAACATTACTTCACTCGGATTTAGGAATCTCGGCTTTAATGAAGGTCATTCAAGACCAAACACATAGTTATTTCCAAAATGCTATCCGAGGAATGGATACTAGAATAGCTATGATTTTGTCTGATTCGTTTTTTGCTCAACATGAAAAGGGACCAAAGTTGCTCTTGGCCTTCATTGCCAAAGAACGTAACTGGGACAGCGCCCTTGGCGATTCACTCACAGGCATTATCTCAAAGATTCTCTCCAAACCCCACTGGTACTCTCATCCACAGGCCGAGGACATCTTTGATGCTATTATAGAGCGTTATGAAAGTAATCCGTCCCGCAGGTTTTATGGACGGGAACAGGGAGAAATACTTTTAGATATCTTTTCCCACCCAAATTGGGCACAGAGTACTCGCGGGATTGAGTTCGTATCAAGAGTCCTTAATGTTGCGCCGCTTGCAAGCCATGCCGTCGTTAGCATCCTCCCAAAACCAGAGTGGGCGACTCAATCAAGGTCAATTGCACTTCTTCAACAAGTAGCGGCCATTAGGTTTAGCTTTAACGATGGTTCTCAAATGATGGTGGCCCAAAGTTTATCTGAATCTATTTTTACCATGCCTGAATGGACCAAACGACCCGAGGTCTTACCTCTCGTTGAGGATTGTATTGCTTCATCGATCAAGTTTTCTCAAAGTTTCAAAAATTACTTTCCCTTCAACACCCATGCCTTTTTACCAACTCTAAATATTCTCTCTTCAAAAATCTGGATCGACCACCCTCTCTGGCCGCATTTGGTTCGAAAAGCCATGGAATTTCGTGATGGAAATTACTTAATGGCCAGACACCTGTTTTCACTACCTGAGGTTTCTCAACATCCCGAAAGTGGGGACTTGCTGTTGCAACTCATCCATAATGCTCGAGCCGATGGCGATATAGTAAACTCAGTACTGACTCAGCAGGCGTGGGCAGACCACCCTCGAGCAATGGAGTT
>JBILOD010000546.1:0-2894 GCA_044374645.1 Pseudobdellovibrionaceae bacterium
AAGACCATAGAACTTGTGCCTCTGGCGAAAAAGAATCGTCTAAATAAGCCTTATTGGTGCTGAGGGTGTTAATAAAAACGATATAATTGGCCCCTTTTTGGCGAAGATTATCCGCCGCCAGCTTAAGATCAGAGGCTCCAACGTTATTCATAAAGGGTTTTGAAAAGGGTGGTGAAGCCAGGCAATACGGCATGGCCTTGCCAAGATCACCCTTCTTCATCCAAAAGTACTGCTTTTTTTTGAAATCAAAGGTTAGGCATTCAAAAGGAATGCGAGTTTGTTCAAAAGACTTTCTGCTAAATGCCTGATTTAAAAAATCCTGCAATTCTGTCACCGACTGGCTTTCGATTTGATTGCGAATCAGTGATTTTTTTAAAACCGCAGACTCTTGGATCTTCAGCATTTGCCACTCAACCTCATTGGCTTGACCATTTAAGGAATAGAGTGCTGCAGGAAGGCTCCCCCACTCAAAACCCACAAGGGCGTGAATGGGAACGCGCGCTTTATGAAACTCCTGGAGAATACCAACCGAAAGAAAACTTCGCATAAAGCCTGGTCCAACTATAATTCCAATCTTTGGGGCTGGGGGTACAGCACGTGGCGGAGTTGGTGTCGTAGTGATTGGCGTTTCTGGTTGGGGCTCTTCATCTTCGGTGGGAGGATTGTGGGGATTTGTGTCTTCCGTGTCGTCGCTGGGAGTTGAATCACCGTGGGGCGCATGAGCACCGACGGCCGTTCCTTGCTTATTAGTACGTTTTGTCTGAACAACTGGGAGATTCTGACAGCCGATCAAAATCAATAGACTAAGAAACAGAAACCTTTGGATGAATTGCCGTGAAAGAGTTAAAATCAAAAAATAGTTAGGGGAACTGTTTTGCATATTCGCACTTCTCCTTAGGCAAATGGCCGCAACATTAGTGCGGCAGGCCTTCGACAACCGATTCTGAGACCCATTAAAATTTACCGAAAAATCTCAATTAGACAATAGAATTGTAGTAGCTAGGTTGGGGCAAATGAATGGCCAGAGACTTTTCCTTCCTCAGGGGCATTTCGCTTCAGGGGCAGCTCAATAGGGGACTTGTTGGCCTGGCTTATTTAGGTGGCCACAAGTGGTTTCCAAATGAAAACGGTATTACAATACTGGCGTGGCGAAAACAAAAAACTCGCGATTACCATCTTTGCCCTCAATGGGCGAATCAAAGTAATCAAGGACCTGGAGTTGTGAGCGGATGCAGGATTCCAGTATTTTTATTTTGACCAAATCGTAGGATCTAGGGGCTTTAACAATGCCGCTCTTGTTGAGCGCCTTGGAATCGAGCTCAAATTGGGGTTTAACCAAAAACAGAACGTGTCCCTGGGGGCTTAAAAAATTTCGAAGGTGGGGGAAAACAGTTGTTATTGAGATAAATGACAAATCGCCGACAATAAGATCAAAGGGTCTTTGGAGTTCGTCCAAAGTGGTTTTATACGACGACAAATTTTTTGCATTTACTCCCTCGTACAAAACAAGGTTTGGGTGCTGTGATAATGAGGGGGCCAGCTGCCCATGGCCTACGTCCACGCCTACGACAAAGGCCGCATTTTGTTGTAAACAACAATCAGCGAATCCACCCGTTGAAGTGCCCACATCGAGGACCCGTAACCCATTCACATTGAGGCTCGCATGATTCAATGCTCCTTCAAGCTTAATGCCTCCTCGCGAAACATAGCGGTTGGCAGGGCCACTCAGAACACGCACCATTTCGGCCGACATTTCAAAAGAGATTTTCAAGCTGGATTTTGTCACTTTATTCCAAGTGGAGGTAGAAGGTTGGAATAACTCAACCTGACCTTGTTCAATGAGGGCTGCCGCATGTGTTCGGGAGTTCGCGAGGTTCTGCTGACTGAGCCACTGATCGATTCGAATGAGCTTAGTCTGAATGGGATTATTAGAGTCGGTTTTGTCCATCGTTAGGTCTACCATCCATCAGCTAAATAAAAATCAATGAGTGCGTTTAATGTTGTACTCGATGATTTGAGTTAGCGGGTTCGCCATTTTACCCAAAAACAGCAGCTGTTCATCAGCCCGGCGTGAAATGGTGTCTAATAAATCCTTCACTCTGGCTACACCCAGGTGACAAGCTAAATTTTTCGGATCGTTTACATTTGAGTCGTAATCGAGCAAATCATCCTTAAGCTGAAAAGCAAAACCAAGGTGAACTCCGAATTGCATGAGGCGAGCGTAGTCTTCAAAACTCATTTTCGCTAAAACAGCAACCCCCTCTGCCACGGAACGGATGAGCGCCCCTGTTTTTAAGTGATGGATAAGTTCCGCTGTATCTACGTTGATATTTTGTAAGTCTGCAGCAAGATCCATCGCTTGCCCACCGACCATGCCTTCAACCCCCGACGCTAGAGCAAGAATTTTTACTAGCTTTAATCCTAGCTCCGGAGTTTCTGCGTAATATTCGCCGATGATCGAAAAAGCTTCTGTGAGGAGGGCATCACCAGCCAAAAGAGCCGTCGCTTCGCCAAACAAAATATGATTGGTGGGTTTTCCGCGTCTCATCGAATCGTTATCCATGCTGGGTAGGTCATCGTGAATCAATGAATAAGTGTGAATGCACTCAACGGAGGCTAACCATGGGGCGAGAGTGAGCGGTGGTACATTTAGAGCTGAGCCCAACAAAAATCCAACAGAAGGGCGAAAACGCTTACCGCCAGAAAAAACAGAGTACTTGATCGATTCAATCAATTGAAAATGGCCCTTGTTCTCATTTTCACCACCATGGCGTAAAATTTTATCAAAATGCCGATGCAAAAAATCTTCAAGTAGTTGCAGTTGTTCTGTTGGTAAAGTCATTTCCATTTGTATTAGGCCTCTTCAGCGCTAAAGGGTTTGGTAACAGGTTGTT
>JBILOD010000548.1:0-2890 GCA_044374645.1 Pseudobdellovibrionaceae bacterium
TGAAAGACGAATTTCCTAAAAGTTGGATTCCCCAGTTGGGTGACCTCGGAGTCTTTGGTGCCACTATTCAAGGTTATGGCTGTGCGGGTTTGAACTACACAAGTTACGGTTTGATCATGCAAGAGTTGGAACGTGGTGATAGCGGGTTACGCAGTTTTGTGAGCGTACAGGGCGCTTTATGCATGCACCCGATCGCTACTTTCGGTACCGAAGAGCAAAAGAAAAAGTATTTACCCAAAATGGCAAAGGGTGAACTTATTGGATGCTTTGGTTTGACGGAGCCCGATTTTGGCTCTAACCCTGGCGGTATGATCACTCGTGCCGAAAAAGATGGTGATCATTATGTGATTAACGGCGCCAAAATGTGGATCACCAATGGTGGTTTTGCAGATTTAGCGATTGTTTGGGCTAAATGTCCGCAAGAAAATAATAAAATTTTGGGTTTCATCGTAGATCGCGACACGCCCGGCTTTACGGTGCGCGATATTCATAAAAAGTTTAGCCTGCGCGCGTCTGTAACCTCTGAACTGATTTTCGAAAACTGCCGGGTACCAGCGAGACAACGTCTCGAAGTGACTGGCCTCAAAGGACCATTTTCCTGTTTGAACCACGCTCGCTATGGAATTTCGTGGGGTGCCATTGGTGCCGCCATGGCTTGTTATGATGAAGCTCTCACCTATGCTAAGACTCGTATTCAGTTCGATAAACCCATTGCTTCATTTCAATTGGTGCAGGCAAAGTTGGTGGATATGTTCACCAACATTACCAAAGACCAGCTGCTAGCCCTTCAGCTAGGTCGCATGAAGGATCAAGGCAAAGCTTTGCCGCAACATATTTCTATGGCCAAGATGAACAATGTTTCGAATGCTCTTAAGATTGCGCGAGTGGCTCGCGATATTCTCGGCGCCTCTGGGATCACCCACGAGTATCAGTGTGGACGCCATATGATGAATCTTGAAAGTGTAAATACATACGAGGGCACCGAAGACATTCACCGTTTGATCCTTGGTGAATATATCACCGGTATTCCCGCCTATCGATAAGCGGCTTTGGGTGTGACTTTTAATCCACCCTGATTCCGCCTAATCCACTGTTTCACATAGAGAATTTTTAAGTTTTGCCCAACTTTTGCCGATAGAAGTATTGGTAGGTGCAAAATGAATTTAATACGTATGTTGTTTATTTACTTGAGTCTACTACTGCTGGTGCCAAGTTTTTCATTTGGCGCGGGTGTCTTCAGAATCGTCAATCGTTCATACGGGAATGTTTCTGATCCTTCCATCACCGCTCAGATTGACACTGCCTTCGACGAAATGGAAACCCAGGTTAATGCCCAACTCTCGCAGTTCGATGCTAGCAGTTATTTGGCTGGTACAGCAAATGCCACAGCTCTCGCGAGCTCTGGCGGAACCCATGACCTTGCGAATCGTTTTAAGTACTTCTATTTTTCCGTGGGTGGCGGTTTAGCGGCAGATCTTGGTGGTAAAACGATTCAGGATTTTGCTAAAGATCCTAACGCCATTAACTCTGCTAAAGGATTATCTGGGAATCTGGCCTTCACGATTGGTGCTCCCGGCCATCTGATAAACTTACCAAAGATGGGTTTTTTTGATCCTCAAAACTTCAAGGTTTATATGAGCTACTCTCAGTTCGCACGAACCGTCAATGATGTAAACTTTGATTATTTATCTTATAGTCTGATGGGCCAATACCACTTTCTCGGCCACCAATCGCTTTTGATGGGGGCAGTGAAATGGCATGGGGTTGATGTCACAACCGGAGTCAAATACAGTCGCATCAAAGTGCTTTTTTCTAAGACATTCAGCGAAACGGTCTCTGAGCCACTGACCGCCCCCGGGAATCCGACCCTCGATATGACTTTCGCGAATACCGCACAACTGGGGGCATCCGCAACTATCACAACCATCCCAATCGAAGCCAGTACCAGCGTAGGCTTACTTTACTTTTTAGATGGTTTCGTAGGTTTGGGAACAGATTTGAATTTTGGTTCTGCTAGCAGTGTCATCGCTGCTCCAGGCACAGTGACAGCCGAGGAAAGTTCTCAAACTATGGGGCAAATGAGTGGTGATATTCAGTTCGACCTTGGACAAAAAGCCAACGCTCAATCACTGAGTTCTCGTTATTTTACTGGCTTAGCCTTTGATTTTAGAGTGTTTTCTCTCACTCTCCAGTACAACCACAATATGTCAAACAGTGCTCAATCCGTGCATTTTGGTTTGGGCGCCCACTTTTAAGGACTTTGCTTTAGGCCATCAGCGAACAGAAATGAATAACACGGCCACTGCGGCCGTGATAAATAATCCCCCCACGATAATGCGGAGAATATTCCAACTACCAAGATCATCCACCAATTGCTGTTGATGCGTATCTGCTAAAAGAAGACGATGATGTTCTGAGCTATTAATAAGTCCAAATACGGGAACTTCAGTCTCCGCCGACAAATCGGCAGGACTATTGGATCGACAAAAGCCAGCAAACCGAGTGTACCCATTCAATAGTTCTCGATAACTAATCTTACCATCTTTGTTCACATCTAAAAGAGACTCCACATTTCGCAATGATCGGCTTTTGCGATCAAAGAACCTCTCCGAAAACTTTGTTAAACCCTGCCGACGAGTTTTATAACAGGCCTCAGGCTCAGAACGAAAATCACCCTTCACGTAAAGCGGCGCCCCTTCGTGTAATTCGGTTTCAATGACTCGAAACTTCGAGCTGAACAATCCAAAGAGGAGGTCTGATGGAGGGAAACCCTCAACACCTCCATAAATAATGTTTTCAATGTAGTAGTTCTGCTGGGCCTTCGAAAGCATTTCCCACCTTCGTGTGGTGGTACTTTTAAAATGAAGGTCAGCTTCCATGGGATCAACGA
>JBILOD010000549.1:0-2888 GCA_044374645.1 Pseudobdellovibrionaceae bacterium
ACCTCATAGAGCCCAAACAATCTCACAGCTCTATTCCTCATTAGCCACAGCAGGGCCTCTTGCATTGGAGCAAAGTCCAGACCGGCCTCCCAACTTTGACTACATCCCGGTGCTGAATGTTGCGTAAACACATCGATATCCAGACTGATAAAACAGGGTTGTTGGGCAGGCGTGCCGGCCAAATATTGGCGTAGGGCGGTCAGTAATCCCACTTGGTGAATCCATTCGAGGTCGATAATATTTCCGCCATGGCCTTTCAGCCACTGGTGGTGGTGAGGACTCGAGCAGTGCTTTTGAATGCCAACCTCTAAAAAATCAAAATCACAGGGACTATTTTCAATTAACCACGAAAATGGAGTGCCGCTATTAAGGCCCTTTCTCCAAGGTCGCACATCCAAATGGGCATCAAAATTTATGATGAGGGGTTTTATCTGCGGAGTCGCCGTTTTGCACCACTTCAAAAAACCCAAGCCATCGACCGCTCCATAGTCATGGCCCCCTCCAAGTGTGATCATCGGGTGATGAGCTAAAAGCTGCGCAAGCACGGGTGAAATCACATCGATTTGATGTTCTAGTGAAGGGCCGCGCTGCCAGTTGCCAAGATCAGAGATGCGTGGGACCTGAATTTCACCTACGTTATCCAGATGAGGGGTGAGGCGGTATAAAAATCGACGGATAAAGTCTGGAGCAAAGCGTGCGCCGATCCTTCCACCGTTACGAGCAATGCCTTCCTCATCAGCGTATCCCCAAAGACCAAATGCTGGTGGTTGATCCTGCTTGTAGCTGGCAGCTGTATTGAGCTTTTCAAATGGATCCGTCGGCAACACATAATCTCCCCAGCGGAGATCGTTGGGATCGTTGCGAGTAAAAAAAAGATCTGTGGCAGTAGGTATCCAATGAGCTTTTATAGGCATAGTCACAGCATAGCGATCACTGTGATGAAGTCAAATAGGGTTCAAGCAATGCAATTCACAAACAGAGACTAATGTAGATTCTGCTGAAAAAGGGCCAAATTCAAGGCGGCAAGCTTCAAATCGAACGAGGCGTAGTTCCTCTACGTTGAGTGAGAGATGAAGCGCCGCCAACGCAGAAGTTGGACTTTTTCAGCGGAATCTAATGTAGAAAGGTGGTGCGAATAAGATGCTTAATCGATGTCACTTCGCCAGTGTCAGTATCATAAAATTGCATATGGATTTGGTCTTCGGCCGACCAGTCAAGAGATCCTAAGACGACCCCCGCACTATCGATAATAAAGATCTTCCACATGCATTGCTCAGGGTTATCGCCAAAGGGCGAAAGTGCATAATGGTAAGAAAAGGGACCTTTAAACTGGGTGTCTCCGTGCTGGAAATCCCAATAGTAAAAGTTCCGCATGTCTGTGAATCTAAAGACTTCATCTTCATCACGCCAAGTACCAAGGAGGTCCGTGAGGCCAACATATTCAATAGAACTAATTACTAATTGCTCTGGTGTGAAACGATGGCCTTTGCCCGTTAAGAAGTCACCTTCTTTAAGGCAATTAAGACGAGCTTTGATGAGGGGATCGAGGACAACCACAGCGAGCTTTTGTTTACTTCCATAGGGAATAAAATAATAGTGGTTATCAATGACAGTAAGATTGCCTTTAAATGATGCATCGGACAAGCTCCACGCTGGTATTGAGAGGGTCCAAATCAGGCTGAATATTGTTACTATGTAGCTCGTCATCAAGTTAGGGGTTACTCGTTCTGGGATGCTTGGTCAAAATTTAAAAATCCATAGATGAAATGCGTCATTTGCCCAAAGGGTTCGTTTTTGCGCTGACTAAAGTTTTTCAATAAGCGGCAATAGTTGAAGGTAGTTGCCAATATATTGTCGTTGCGGGTGGTTGATGATGGTGGTCTCTGAAGATAAAAACAAATGGGAAGCAGCAGAGTGGTGGGATTTAGTGTTAATCACTTGGCTCAGCTTGGGGGTGCATTTTTGGCGGATCACCTATCCTAATTCCATCGTTTTTGATGAAGTGACATTTGGGAAGTTTTTAAATTCCTACGCTAAGGGAGAGTACTATTTCGATCTGCACCCCCCGTTGGGAAAATTAATTTTTGGGTGGTGTGCCTACTTTGCCGGAATGAACCCCAATTTTATTTATGACAAAATTGGGACGGTTTTCACCGATCACACCTACGTATGGCTGAGGTCTGCGACTGCCTTGGCGGGCTCATTGCTGCCGGTCTTTGTTTTTTTGATTCTCAGGGGGATGAAATTTTCTCGATGGGTCGCGGTGGTTGCTGCGCTCTTGGTGATTTTTGAAAATAGTTTGCTGGTGATCTCAAGAACTTTTGTTTTTGATGTATTTTTATTGAGTTTTGGTTTTGCCAGTTTAGCCGCTGCCATTTGGTATCATCGGACTGGAAGAGAGCCATTGTGGTGGCTCTCCTGGGTGATGGCCACAGCCGCTTTTTCAATCAAGTGGACTGGTTTGAGCTTTATTGGCATATTGGTTCTTTGGGAGCTTATGAGCGGTTGGCAGCAGCAAAAGTTGTGGGCCGCTGGGCGTCGGATTCTTGTTGGTGCTGAGACGGCTTTGGTCTGCTATTTTTTAGTTTTTGTGATTCATTTTGCGTGGACGCCCCGTTCTGGAATTGGCAATGATTTTATGTCAGCAGAATTTCAGAGTGATTTGATTGGCACTCGCTTCCACAACGAACCTCAATGGCAGAGGCCAAATGTTGTCCAGAAGTTCTTCGAACTCAATCAAAAAATGTGGGCGTATCAACACACCATGAATCAGACACACCCGTACTCGAGCCCCTGGTTTACTTGGCCTATCATGTATCGTCCAATTTATTTTTGGGGTGAAACGTCCACAGAATTCAAAGAACGTATTTATCTAATCGGAAATCCCT
>JBILOD010000550.1:0-2885 GCA_044374645.1 Pseudobdellovibrionaceae bacterium
AGGGCTTCGATGTCACGTTGTCGATAGAGTACTGTATGTCCGCCTTCAATCGTGCCATGGTTGCTTGAGGCATTATATTCGGTGGTGTGAATCGCGACTCCTCCAGGCTTTAAACACTTTAAGGTTTCTCTGACAAAGTTGAGGCCGGCCTCCAATGAGCCGAGATGTTCGAACGCGCATGCCGACCAAACAAAATCGAATTGGGACTGTTGGAGGTCTTCAGGTATCGCGTTCATATCTACGACTCGAAGTGTGACCTTTTGTTGAAGGAGCTCATCTGAGCAAACCAAGCGCTCATTTAAGTCATTCAGTCTAGTTGAGTATTGATTGGTCGTTGCCCAACCTTTTTCAATGGCAGTTTCTTGATTCATATCGGTGGCTATGATCTCACATCCCTTTTGCACCATGAGGGCGACCATGGGGTCTTTGCCCACGCCAAAGCCAAGGCCCTTCATGCCAGGCTGAAGTTTTCCACTCAGCTCAAGTGCACGCACGATATACACATACTCCCAGAGTTTACGATGGTGTATGGGATCATAACGAAGTTCACGACATATCCGCAAAAAGGATTCTTCGGCAAATTGTGACTGGGTTGCAGCCTGGGAGATAGGCTGGGCCAGTGTGGGCTCCGGAGAAACTGAATTTGAAATCAGTGCCAGCGTTTGATTGTTTCCGGACTGAGTTTTTTCGAGCTCTCGCAAGCGCGCATCCAATTGGGCAACATAAGAATATATCAGTTTTTCTTCCAGCTGTCGCGCCATTTGAACCGCATAGTATTTGGGGTGTAGGCGCATGAGTAGGTGTTTCAGTTTCGGGAATCGATAAATATGTTTTTTAAGAGCTTGAAGCATAGTCTGCAATAGTTGATCACAGAGCATAGATAATCAACTGGAATTCAGGGGTGCGGCTATTGGCGATGATTTTTGTTTTCCCAAAGCCCTCGAAGCGCTAGGCCAAGATATCCCCAAACGTGAGAGGTGTCTCCTCCCAATGACCAAGCAAAGTCCAGGGCTCAAAAGATATTCCAGACACCCCTCATCTTTAATATTCATGAGGCGAAGGGTCTGGAGTATCGGGATATTGTTGTCTTTGATTTTGCTTCGGAATACCGATCGGAGTTTCGATCCATTTGTGAGGGGGTTGAGGCGATTGATGAGAACCAGGAGTTGGGATATGCGCGGGCCAAGGATAAAACTGACAAATCTCTCGAAGTGTATAAATTCTTTATCAACTCTTTGTACGTTGCTGTTACGCGTTCGATTCAGAATCTAATTTGGATCGAGTCTGAACCTGAACAACGACTGTTAAATCTTTTAAAAGTTCCGGCAAAGACCAAGGAGATTGATTTCAAACTCGAGGAATCCTCACTCGAAGACTGGCGGGCGGAGGCCATTCGGCTGGAAAAGCAAGGTAAGCTTGAACAGGCCGCTCAGATTCATAAGCTGATTCTTGGGGATAAGCAACCAGTGCCTTGGAAGGTGTTTGGCAGCGAAGATATCGATTCGGTTTCGGGTATTTTCAGTCAGCAACAAACCATGAAGATCGATAAGAATGAAAGGCAAGTTCTTTTTCAATATAGCCTGGTGGATGATGTGGTTGTCTGGAAAAATCATCTCCTGAAGTATCGTGGCAAGACGGTGATGGGAGACGAGCTAACGAGCATCAGAAACAAATATCATTTAGATTATCTGGGAAAGAACTACTCTAACCTTGAAAAGAAGATTCAAACTTACGGAATTGATTTTTTAAATCCCTTTGGGCAAACTCCGCTGCACCTGGCAGCTTATTTAGGCGTTCTGCCGTTGGTCCAGGTACTTCTTAATTCAGGAGCGTCAGTCGATCACAGGGACAATTGGGGACGTACCGCATTAATAATTTCAGCTTACCGTGCCCTTTAAGATGAATCCTATCGCAATGGCCCTTTTGTGGGCATTTACAAAGAGCTTTCGAAGGTTTCCTTGGTTTTCAAATCGATGGATCGGTTGTTTAAGTTGAGTCAAAGACCGTTTGAATATTTTTTGCTTTGCCTCCTGTGGCAGCGCTATCAATTGGGTGCCATTGGGGATACGGCGTCGAGTGCCCACTATTTTGTAGTTACCTCCGAGAGACTGATGTTGTGGATACAAGAGTTTCCAGATGAAATCATTCCTCCTCATCGCAAAAAGCAGAGTTATTTGTCGTCGATCCTTTCAAAAAATGAAGTTAAAAAGAACGATCCCTATAATCGAGGCCTATTTGTACGAAAGAGCCGGGGTGAGTATCTCCTGAATCCAGACATCGCTTTCGAATTGTCCGAAGATGAATGGGTTGGGTTTCGAGACTTCCTTCGATTGAAGGGCCCTCTTCAACGTGTGGGAGTCGTTAACGGTGCGGTCTGGCTCGATCAGCTTTGGAAGGAATAAAGAATTGCCCTTTTAGTCCAGGCGTACACTGCTGAGCCCTTACTTATGAATCAAATGGCCCGCTTTGTTTGAGGGAAAGGTGCAATAAATTGGCGGTTTTCAGGAAGTTCGGGTAGCTAAAGTCGCTAGACTATATGCAAGTATACTTGCAGATGGTACGTCGATACTGGCTCGAAAAAGTAAAAGATGCATGGAATGAAAAAACAGTCGTTTGGCTGACTGGCGTACGCCGCTCTGGAAAGACCACACTTTGTAAGGCTTTGACTCCGGATGGCTATTTCGATTGTGAGTTACCTCGAATTCGCCGCCTCTTGGAGGACCCTGAAGAATTTTTTAAGACTTGTAAACAGAAAGCAGTTACGTTGGATGAAATTCATCGTCTCGAAAATGCGTCGGAGGTTCTGAAAATTGCGGCGGATCATTTTCCTGAATTAACAGTGATCGCCACTGGTTCCTCTACTCTCGGCGCCAGTCGAAAATTTA
>JBILOD010000552.1:0-2873 GCA_044374645.1 Pseudobdellovibrionaceae bacterium
TTCCCTGACTAAAGGTTTCAGTGTTCACCTCAGACGATTTTAATTCCAACTCACACTCCAGTTTTTTTGCAAAATCCTTAACGAGTGGGAGTCCAAAACCAGTTCCTTTTTCGCCGGAAGTCCCTTTGCGGCTAGTGGCTGCATAGGGATTAAAAATGCTTTTTTGTAATTCTACGGGAATTCCAATTCCATAGTCTCGAATTTCCACTCCGACTTTATTGTTAGCAAAAATTGTTTTGAGTTCGATGGTGCCGTTTTGGTGAGAAAATTTAATGGCATTGGTTAACAGATTCATAAGCACCACATGAAAAAGCACATTGCGGTCTGCGAGTATAGGGCGATTTCGATGTTGAAAGTCAATTTTGAGTGCGAGCTCTTTGGATTCAAGGCGGGGTTTGATTTCTTGCGCAAGATCCTCAATGAGGTCGCTGAGATCTACGGATGTGAGCTCTATGACGGTCTTGCCATCATTGAGCGCTCGGAGCGATTTTACTTGATTGAGGAGTAAGCGAATATTGCCAACAGAACGTGTGAGGGTGTTTTTCACTTTGTTGAGATCATTATTCGAATTGGGGTCAAGCTTAGACAGAGTCAGGCCCATCACGGTCAGGGGATTACCGACGTCGTGAATGAGAATTTTAAGTAAGTTGTCGATCTCGTCCTTTTGAATATTTAAACGTGTTTGGAACGCCGATTCAGATTGAATATAGAAAATACTGGTACTCGCTGAATAAATAAGGAACGCAAAATAATTAAAGAGCTTCTCGAAGTTATAGTCATAATTAGGAAGGTAAGTGAGGATATTGGGCTGAACTCCAAAAGTTGTTGCGAGGTATGAGGCAACGTAAAAACTCAAAATCGCTATGACCCCGGCCATAGAAGCTCTGGCTCCAAGGAGCACAGCATAGGTTAAGGGAATGGTAGATAACCAAAAACTTCCCGGAGCATCTAACCCGCCCGCCGTCCAGATCAGGGCAAACAAGTAGACGGTGGGTGGCAGTAGCGTCAGGTATGCCGCTAGTGGAAAACTGTTAGTTTTGCGATAGCAGACGGGCGCCATGAGGATGACGCATAAACAAGGAATATGGACCCAATTAAATATATAAAATTTGTATTCAAAATTGTATTTAATAAAATAGACAACAATCATGAGTGAGCAGATCATGAATGTGAACTCAAGATACTTAAGTTTCCGAGCCATCATAAGATCAGCTGGAGTCTTATTCTTAAAAAAAAGCATACATTAATTTAATCACAGAGGTCTTGATTTAAGAAGACCAGGAATTGGCTCGACGGGAATGGACTTGGGCGAGTCGGGAGGTGAACTCTTGGATTGATTGATCTGGGCGAGCTCCCCAGTTTACTTCAAATCGTTACGTTGTAGTCTGGTCGAGTTCAATTTGAAGTTTTCATCATTTCCAATTTCTGCTGTTGAATCCTTACCTTAGTTAGTTTGGGTGAGGTTGAACTCAACTCGACGATTCTTTTCCCATAGCAATCGAGGAGAGGTTTTGTAGTTATGAATGGGTTTTTTAGAGCCAAAACCTTTAGCGGAAAGAATTCGAGCTGACACCCCTTGTGCGATGAGTTCTTTGACCACGGTTTCTGCTCGAGCTTGCGAAAGTGGATCGTTGATTCGGTCATTACCTTGGTGGTCAGTGTGACCATCCACATCGACATGAGCAATATCATCTTTATGGCTCAAGATGACTTTGGCCACCTGATGCACGATCTGTTTTCCGCGAGGAGTCAGGTGAGACATATTCAGGTCAAACTCAACCTCACCAAGAATTTGAATGCGTTCTTTTTTGTAAATAACTGATTTTGTCAGTTCATCTTGAGTGTAAAGCGGTTTACCGGTGTCGATATCGATCGGATTAGAATTAGTGTAAGGCGCGATATCTTTATAGTTCAAGGTCGTAGAGTCACTCGAGTTATCAACAAGGTGTTTGCGATAGGCCTCTTGCACAAGAGGATCATCAGAGTTTTCGGCACCCTCATTGTTTTTGCTGGAGCCAAACAGAGGTACTTTGATTCCGGCGTAAAGCACAGGGTCGTTGCCACCAGCATATCCGAGTGAGCCCGTTCCGGCGCCAAAGTGCCAGGAGATCGTCTTTCCAGGTTGATAACGCCCACCGAGAGTGACTAAGCCCGTTGGAGTGAAATGGTTTTGGCCCGCAGGCATCTGATTCGAGTATTCGGCGTCAAAGGCCCACTTTTTAGTTAATCGGTATAACCAGCCGGTGCCCAGAAAAATGCGCGAGCGCCCATCAATACGAGGATATTCTTGATTGGCAAATTTGAATTCAGCTTGATCATAGTAGGAATATCCCAAATTAAAGGTCCACTGATTCTCACTGGTGCGATACTCTCCAATCAGCTTAAGGCCCGGTGCGAAGCTTGAGTTCGAGAGTGCGGCCCCATACTGGTGACCAATATATTCAACGCCGGTGGGAAGAGTCAGCTCAGGAGCGATAGCCATGTTCCAATAGGTGTCCGTTAGGAATCTATATTTGAATTGCAGGCGAGAATCACCAATATGAGCGTTACTCTCTCCGCCAAAACCTTCGGCGACGCCGACATAAGAACCAGAGGTCTGAAAACTCATCTGCATGTTATCACCAAGGAGCCAACTTGCGCCTATGTCGAGCGTGTGCATTGACGTTACCATAGGTTCAATTTCTTTCTGACGGTTCTCCGACATGATCACCCAAGGTTCATGGTCCCAGTGGTAAGTGGTATACAAAAAGATTCGGCCAGGTGTTCGCTTTTGGGAGAAGGCCTGATCGGCAAGGGCAGCATCTTCCAAGCCTAAATAAGATGAGTTTAGTCCAGTGAGCAGAGGATTGATGTTGATGGATTTGGCCATCGCA
>JBILOD010000093.1:0-9915 GCA_044374645.1 Pseudobdellovibrionaceae bacterium
ATGACTAAAATGGAACGAAAATATAAAAGGAGACCCTGATAATGAAGAAGTTAGTATTAGCCATCGCAGCGGTTGTTTTTGCTGTAGGCTGTGGTTCTAAGAAAAAAGTGGAAGAATCTCAAACCGTTCAAGCTCCAACGGATGCGCCAATGACTTTTGATGCTGCCGGTAGCGATAGCGGTAAAATTAACGGATTGGTAACTGTTCACTTCGAATACGACAAATCAACTTTGTCATCTGAAGCTAAAAAACAGTTGGCTGGAAATGCTGATTGGATCAAAGCTAATCCTAAGACCACCATTCAAGTAGAAGGCCACTGTGACAATCGTGGTACGATTGAGTACAATTTGGCTCTTGGTGAGCGTCGCGCACAAGCCGTTAAGACTTATTTGGTGAGCATGGGTGTTGCTGCTGATCGTTTGAGTGTTATCAGCTACGGCGAAGAAAAGCCACTCTTGCAGGGCGATTCTGAAGAAGCTTGGACGAAAAATCGTCGCGCAAACTTCTTGCCAATGGCAAAATAAGGAGCATCAGTGAAGTTAGGGTTATTGATTTGTTTGCTGCCAATCATTTTGGCAAGCTGTACGACGATAACCTTACCTATTCAAGAGTACGCACTGGCTCGGTCAGCGTTGGTCGCGGCCGAAAGTGCCGAAGCGGAGCGATTGGCTCCGCTTCTCTTTCAACAGGCTCAGCAATCCTTCAAACGAGCTGAGTATCTCTATCAAGAGCGCGAGTTCGAAGATGCAAAGCTCTTGTTCAATAAAGCGAAGAAATTGGCTGAAAGAGCCGAAACTATTTCGCGGGTAAAAAAATCCAAATCGGGTGAGGTTCTCTGATTATGTTTATCAGATGGGTATTAATGAGTGCATTTTTGTTTTCTGGTTGTTTGCGAACTCGCGAAGATCTCAAAGAAGTTGAAACTGCAAATGCAATGCGAGACCAAGTGACTTCACTACAAAAAGTCCATGCAGATAGCAGTACTCGACTTGAGGAACTCCAAGATCAAAATCGTCAGCTCAATGGGCGAATTGAGGAACTAGAGCATCGTTTGGTTAAGACCGAAGAATCAAAGGGTGAAGGCAAAGACGAAATTCAGAAAAACCTCGAGGATACCAAGAGGAGCAACCAGCTTCTCCAAGATAGCATCGCCAAAATGGAGACTCAGCTTCAGGCACTCCAAGAGGAGATCGTGGCACTGAGAGCTAAAGAAGCCTCAAAGTCATCCAAATCAGAAAATGGTAATTCTAAGGATAAAGATAAGGAAAAGAGCATTTTCGAAGCGGCCCTTGCTGATTTTCAAGATAAAAAATGGAAAGAAGCTATCCTAAATTTTGATCAATATCGTGAAAAAAATCCTAAGGGCAAGTTTGCTGCCGAAGCGACTTATAAGACGGGAGTTTGCTTTCAGGAGCTAGGAATGAATGACGAAGCTAAGGTTTTTTACCAAGAAACAGTGGCAAAGTTTCCTCAATCTGATATGGCAAAGAAAGCCCAATATCGCTTAAAAGCTTTGAAGTAGACGTTTCCATAGATTAAGTGGACTTTAAGCGCAGCCAAGGGGTTTTTGAGTTGGGAAGTGTGACTCATAGACTGATGGGGTAGAATAGCCGTTTAAAAGGTTGGTGATCTTTAGTGCTTCAAAAAGTCCTTTCCATTGAAACAAGTTGTGACGACACCTCTGTTGCCATTGTAGGGCATGACGGTTATGTTCACGAACTCCTCTCGGCTTCGCAAGATGATGCCCATGCTCCATTTGGTGGAATTGTGCCTGAAATTGCCTGTCGAAATCATTCGATTCAATTATTGCCACTCATCGAACACGTTCTGCAAAGTTATACCTCAAAACAGGGGCAAGAGGTTCATTGGGATGATGTTGATGGGATAGTGGTCACCAATCGCCCTGGGCTTGTTGGCTCGCTGATAGTGGGCTTGGTGACAGCAAAGACATTGTCTCAGACCCTAAATATTCCATTTTTGGGAGTTAACCATTTAGAAGGGCATTTATTAGCGCCTTTTTTGCGTGATGACGCTTATAAGCCGAGCTTTGGTCATGAAAGCTCCTATGTGGCGCTCGCTGTCAGTGGCGGTCATACCAGTATTTATCGAGTGAATGGTTTGGGCAAATACAAGGTTCTCGGAGCTACTCGCGACGATGCTGCTGGGGAGGCTTACGATAAATTTGCAAAAATGCTGGGTTTGGGATTTCCTGGGGGGGTTAAGGTTGATCGATTGGCTCAGAGTGGTGATCCAGAAGCCTATCATTTTCCTCGTGGCCTAATTAAGGAAGATACATACGATATGAGTTTTTCTGGTTTAAAAGCCTCAGCACAACGCCAAATAGAGAGCATGATACCCGAGGAGATTCATGAAAAACTTAATGATCTTTGCGCCTCTTTTCAAGAAGCCGTTAGTGAAGTGTTGGTGGCAAAGCTCAATCGGGCCGTGGAAAACGAGAAGCAAACACGGGTCGTCCTCACAGGTGGTGTGAGTGCTAACTCCCGTTTACGTTCGGCCACTCAGGCGTGGGCTCAACGAAAAGGGGTAGAATTACTGATACCACCACTACGTTACTGTACTGACAATGCTGCAATGATTGGTTATGCTGGAATTTTGCGAATGCAGCGTGGTGAGAGGTCAGACCTACTTTTAGGTCCTAGCCCACAAGCATTGCCTGGAGATTTTGATGTATCTTACGAGTGAAATTATCGCAAAATTAGAGGCTATGGGAGTTTCTCCAAAGAAGTCATTGGGGCAGAACTTTTTAGTCAGCCGACTAGCAATTGATAAAATTGCCAAAGCCGTAGAAGCATTGGGTCCTGAAAGTTTAATTGAAATCGGACCAGGCTTAGGTTCCCTCACTGAGGCGATTCTCAGGCTCCAATTACCGATCAAGTTAATGGAGTTAGATCGCGCTTTTGCACAGTACTGGCGAGACCGAAATCAAGAAGTTATCGAAGGTGATGCCATGAAGTGGGATTGGAACCTCCTCAAGAACTCGGAGAAAACCGTTTTGGTGAGCAATCTTCCCTATCAGATTTCGTCGTCCATTGTGATTGAGCGGAGTGTTCACGAAAAATACCTTAAAGGTATGGTTTTGATGTTTCAAAAGGAAGTGGCCGAGCGGATCATGGCCAAGCCAAAAACTGAGGCCTATGGTCTATTATCGGTTATTGCACAAAATTTTTGGAAAATAGAACTAGTTCTAGAAGCTGGTCCAAAGGATTTTTATCCTCCTCCTCGAGTGGCAAGTCGGGTGCTTTCGTTTGCGCCACGCTCTGATTATGAAGGGCCTAAAAAGGAATTTCTAAAGGTGGTTAAAGCTGGATTTGCTCAACGCCGAAAGTTTTTGTTATCTAATTTAAAAGCCCTCGGCGGAAACGCTAGTGATAAGAATTTGCGATTGATATTTGATCAGCTGGGATTATCTCAGCAAGTTCGTGCCGAAGAGTTAAATATTAGTCAGTGGCGAGCCTTGACTCAGGAGCTCTTTTCAAAAGGTGTCCAATCATGAGTATTTTAGTGATTTCGGAAAACCGCAAGGCGCGCTTCGACTATGAGATCATTGAGACCTATGAGGCTGGCCTGGCTTTGCTTGGTAGCGAAGTGAAGTCAATCCGCAATAAACAAGTTCAATTGAAAGACTCTTATATTTCTTTTATGGGCGATGAAGCCTTTTTGCAGAATGCTCACATTTCTGAGTATAAGGCCAGCAGTTACAATAATCATGCGCCAGAACGACTCCGTAAATTATTAATGCATCGTCATGAGTTGGAAAAAATCTACGGAGCCCTTCGTGAAAAAGGGTTGAGCTGTGTACCCTTGAAGATTTATTTCAAAAACGGACGGATCAAGCTTGAAATTGCGTTGGTCAAAGGTAAGAAACTTCATGATAAGAGAGAGTCTATTAAGCGTAAAGATGCGACTAGAGAGCTTAAGCAGCAAATGAAGCATAATCGCTAAATAGATTCCGCTGCAAAAGTCCAACTTCGTCCCTCGTGAGCCTCGCGCCGTTAACGCAACTCACTCGGGTAGCTCCGCATCCTGGCCTCCTAAACATTGGGAAGTGTCGCTTCGTTCATCGTTTTGCGGGGACATCTTGATGTTAGTTTTGATTTTGCAAATTTAAAGAGGTGTTGAAAATGATGTTTAAAATAGTATTGCTCATTGCCGTGGTGTTCGTAGGCAACCTCCCGACACAAATAGCTTTCGCGCAAACCACAGAGTCAGTGGCATCGGTTACAATTTCAGAGAAAAAGCCTTGGAGTCAAATCTACCAAGAATCTAAAGACGCTGTCCCAGTTATATTTTCGGCTGGTGGAATTTGTTCGGGGGCTCTCCTTGAGCCCGATGTGGTGCTCACCGCGGCTCATTGCGTGGCCACTTTGCGTACAGTGTTAGTGTTCTGGAAGGAACAATACGAGCACCCATTTCCCGCCACAGTTTTAGCTATGGATCGGGAGATCGATTTAGCTTTATTGCGAATTACAGGAACGGTTTCCGTCACTCCACTGAGTCTTGTAAAAAAGGAAGATCTGCCAATCATTGGCGAAGAAGTGGCGACGATAGGTCATCCTACTCGGCATCGCCATTTTGAGTTTCCACCCTTTGAGAGGGAGAGCACCTATTTATTTTCCAAAGGAGTGGTTTCGCAGGTTAATGAAAAAGCTTTGATGTCGGACGTTTCGGTAAGTCCAGGAAACTCTGGCGGGCCTGCATTGGATGTCGAAGGTCACATTATCGGAGTGGTATCGAAGAAGCGCATTGATTATGGTGTTGGAAATATTGCTCATATTGTTCCACCTCACAAGGTCTCTGAGTTTTATGTCAAGAATCGAGAATCTCAGCGACGGCCGTCTCTTTTTGCTGCCGCCTCTCGGTTCAATTTATCTGTTCTTTATAATTTATGGCAAACAAACGATCGCACTTATATGGCTTCTGAGGGCTCTTCAAATTCGGGTCTGAATATCGAGTTGGAAGTTAGCGCCGCGCTGTGGGATCGATTGGTACTCTCACATAGCAGCTGGTTGGTGGGAAGTGGTCGGCGCGATTTCGCTGATTTCATGGGTTGGAAATTTCAATTTACCACTCAAAAATTAGCCGTATTGAGTTTCACACCAGGTTTGACAATGGCTAAGCTTCAGGGAGAAGGGCAAAAAACAGCTACTGGTCTTTCAATCAATTTTGAACACAGCGCTTTCCCAATCACTCTTAGGTACACTCGCAACAGGGCTGGAGAAGCTCCGGAAGAGATTTGGACGCTTGGACTCCGCATTCTATAATCAATAAGGATTGTTATTGACCTCCTCAATAGAGGCCCCATTCTTTTGAAAGGAAGATTTAGGAACTAGCGCGCTTGGGTCCAAGCAATATATGAAAAGCAGATCTTACGACTTGGTGAAATTCTTTAATATCGATTTCAAAATCATTGCATAAGCCAGAGTAAATAGAAAGCATTTGTCTGCTCGTATCTTTAAGCTCAGTCACCAATTTCTTGGCAGTTTCGTTACCTTGGGAATCCAAAACTTCGGGTTTGTTCTCAATATCGATGAGAGTTAAATAAGCGTTAGTCTTTTGGTGTACTCGATCATAATCAGCCTCTAAGTTTGCTGGAAGCGCAGAAATATTTTCGGTAATCATGTGAATTATATTAAGTGCCTCATAAACTTTATTAATCTGACCAGAGTCGTTTTGTGAAAAGCTGTTGATCGAGTCAAAGATGAGATCATCAATCAGTTTTGCCTGCAGAATCAGAGAATTGTGCCAAAACTGCAGCCGAAGGGTCGCTTGGTGAAAAAAATCAAGATGCATTCGATGGATAGAGGTGGTTGAGAACTCTCTGGATTGAGGTTTAAAGAGTGGAGGGGCCGCTGATTCTAATGTTGTCAGAGACATCATGTGCGACTGAAATCTCGTCATCATTTGAATACACTCTTTGAGCCGAATAAGACAGTTCTTAAAGTTTTTCTGAAAAATCACATAAGAATCCCATAAATGGTGGGTCGCTTGAGCAGTGATCTTTTGAAGTAATGAAGAAGAGTTCGCAATTAAGTCCAGGTGGGCGTCATTTTCCAAAAGTATGTCTGAGAAAAAAGGGTGGTTCAACATTTCTTGTTCGAGGGTTGTTGCCATCCACGCGTAATAATCAATGTGGCCGTGGTGAAGAAGCCATAAATTGAGGTGTTCCTGACTTTTCTCGAGGCTGTTGGTTTCGGCCTCTCTCATTTGCCTATAAAGTGCTTCAAGTTCGTTTCTCTGACGATTGTTGGCTTTCATTGAGATGGCTAGATAATGGTTTTCAATTTGAAAGATGAGGCTGAAAACCCAAAAATACTGACCCGTTTTTGTTTTATTCTTTAGATAGCCACCAAATGGGAATCCCGCTTCGATCGTATCCCACATCAATCGAAAAAAATACTTTGGCATATCAGCATGGCGAATAATGTTTTGTGGTCGTCCATTGATCGCGCTTGGGGAGTATCCCGAGACTTCACAAAAAACACTATTCGCAGAGGCAATGATGCCGTCCTTATTTGTAATTGAAAGAAGGATATCTGATGCCTTGATGAGTACTTCGTTGTCTTGAATCACTAAATTTGAATTTCCCATGCTTATAGTTTACGTGTTTCAACCTGAGGGAATCTATAAATTTTCGCTACAATTTCAAGTATGGAGAAAACATCAAGTTGATTCATTTTAAGATGGAGGACGTTAGTCTCTTATGATGCTCGCTTCCAATAGATAGAGGAAGTCGCAGCGTGAGTGTTTTCTGTAACGATCTCTTCGTACCCCATCCGAGACTTCTTTTGTTGCAGAAGGGTCTTCCACAAAACGTAATTCTCACGTTGAGAAGGATCAATCTTCATCTTTTCGAGCAATTGAATCTCAGATTTGGTCATCGCCTGAATGGATTTGTAGAAATAGCTGTATTGTTCAACAAGGTCCTTAAAATCATCTTTTTCCCTGACTCTGAGAGGTGGAATAAACCATTCTCCACGAATCAGGTGTTTCAAATGTCGGTCAAAAGAAATTATTTGACCTCGAAAATTGCGAACAAATTTCAGGGCAAACCACCAATTCGCTAAACAAACAGAAATGAGAAGGGCCAACGAAAGGATATTAAACCACACCTGCTCACGCTCTAAATGAGCAAGTAGGGAAGGGCTGGTATCCAACGCGAGATTTTGGAAAAACCGGAAGTTTTCATTTGCAAAAAAAATAAAGGGACCACAGATGAGAACAAAAACCAAAGTGATTGAGCCCAAAAAATAATAGACAGTTTTATTCGAAGTTTCCCATTTTGGAAAACGTCTTTTCAAATAACCAATTTGGGGCGGTCGTCTTTGGTGAATCATCATGGTTAGTCTACCGTCTCAACAGGAACTATAGAAACAGAGAAACACTTACCGTAAAAGTCACTGCCTTAGTAATAGGGTCAAAAGTTTAATATAGACTAGACGAAGTGTAAGAGCTGTCCCTTTGGTCCGTCAATGACCTGGTCTTCCATCATTGCTAATTTTCCGTTAATGAAGCAGGCTTTCATCCAGCCTTTAACTTTCATTCCATCGTAGGGAGTCCATCCACAGCGGCTGGCAATCCAACTATTTTCAATCTTACGTTCGGCCTTCATATCAATCAAAGTTAGATTGGCATTGGCACCAACATCAAGGCGTCCGTGGCCTTGGATATTAAAAATTCGAGAAGGATTAATAGAAATCAGACGGATGAGATGAATCAATGATAACTTGCCATTGTTTACATGATTGAGCATCACTGGTAGCAGTGTTTGTACACCTGGCATTCCAGAAGGGGAGCTTGGATATTCCCGATTCTTTTCCTCTATTGTATGGGGGGCATGATCCGAGCCAATCACATCGATGATCCCTGTTTGAAGGGCCTTCCAGAGTGCAGCTTGGTGAGATTTATCTCTGATTGGTGGATTTTGCTGAGCAAAGTTTCCAAGCTTCTCATAACAATCTGGCGCTGCAAGCGTGAGGTGCTGGGGCAGAACTTCTATCGTCGCAATGTTTTTGTGTGCGGCTAAGAATTCAACTTCCTGTTTTGTGGTCACATGCAAGACGTGAACAGGTCGTTTGGCTTTATGGGCTAACCCAATCAGTCTCTGCACAGCGAGCAAAGAGGTTTCCTCGTCACGCCAAACTGGGTGCAAGTGAACCGACCTACCTTCAGTTGCAATATGTTTTCGTTCACGTAAGCGAAACTCGTCTTCACAGTGAACGGCCATTCTTCGTTTACCATGGGTGAGTATATTCATTAGGGTGTTATCGTCTTCGACAAGGAGAGTGCCAGTGGAGCTACCCATAAAAACTTTAACTCCGCAGCACCCGTTGAGTTTTTCAAGCTCTTCTAGGTTTTCATAGTTGTCATGGGCTCCGCCAACATAAAATCCAACATTACACCAAGCTCTGTTTTCCAAAGCACTGACTTTGTCGAAAAAGGACTGTCGATCCGTGGTTGAAGGCTTAGTATTGGGCATTTCAAAAACTGCCGTGACACCACCAAGGAGGGCCGCTTTTGTTCCGGTTTCAAGGTCTTCTTTATGAGTCAGTCCAGGCTCGCGAAAATGCACTTGGCTATCAACCACTCCGGGAATGATGTGCAATCCCTCAGCGTTGATTTTTGAGTGGGTAGGGGCATTTCGCAGATAACCCAATTGGGCAATCTTGCCCCCGATGATCCCGACGTCCGTTTTGACAATCTGAATATCGTTGTTTTCATGGGTTATGGCAACATCGCCACCGACCAAGGTATAATCAAAAATTGTTTCGTGAGACTTATTGTTTGGCATACCGGGACTGTAACAAGTTTTTCGATAAAGGTCTAGGACTAGTACTTTTTTGTTACGGGGGTCGTTTCTTGACGGTGAGCAAGAGTCCTTTAAACTATAAGTGTGAACTTAGAGCATTTTTTAGACCTATTTTTTCGAAGCAATGTGCTCATTATTGAAGTACTTTTTGGAACGGTACTTGCGGGTATCATATTCTTAACGGTTCGCTCCTTTACTCGGCCAGAAGAAATTGGTGACTCCTCTAGTCTTAAGGGTCTTGAAGAGGGCCTCAAAAAAATTCTAGATAACTACAGTCCAGGTACCAAACTCAATTCAGATCATTCGATGGCGGGCGGCGAGGCCGACGCTAGTGGCGGTCTTGTTGAAGAAATGTCCACTCAAATTGAGCGCCTTAAAATTCAGTTAATGCAAAAAAGCGAAGAAGTTGAGCAGCTCAAGGCCAATGGCGCGGTTTTGCCATCGGATGGATCTGTGGCTGCTCCGGCAAGTTCTCCCTCTTCTGCATCTGCGCCCGCATCAGGTGATGGCGGCAATACTGCTGGCCTGGAAGAAAAAATAAAAGATCTTGAGGCACGATTAAGTGAATACTCGATTATTGAAGACGATATCGCAGATCTTTCTTTCTATAAAGAAGAAACCGTTCGTCTTCAGGGGGAAGTGGATAAGTTAAAAGAGAAGTTGGCAGAATATGACGCGGGCGGAGCTGTTGCTGCTGCCGCAACCCCAGCCGCTGTTGCAGCCCCTGCCCTGGCCCCAACCCCGGAATTTAAGCCTGCACCCGTTGCCGTCGCGCCGGTTGAAAGCATCCCTAGCCCAATTGAAGCTGCCCCGAGTGATTTGCCTTCCGTGGGTGTTGACGATGATATTATGGCGGAGTTCGAACGTGCTGTAGCGGAACAAAAAGCCTTGAGCAGTCCTCAGACTGCTGTCAGGGCCGTTCCCCCGGTTTCTGAAGAGGTAGTTCCCGAACCTGCATCTGAATCAAATCAGGCCCCATCGGAGGAGTCTCCTGAAGAGTCCGTGGGTGGTATCAATCTTGATAAAATGCTAAATGAGGTTGGCGCCTTACCCGAGGCTGATGCGGCAGAAATTACGAATGCATTATA
>JBILOD010000555.1:0-2861 GCA_044374645.1 Pseudobdellovibrionaceae bacterium
AGCGAGAGCTAACTATAATTCCCTTACTTTGAAAGGCCGCCTTCAATTCATTTAATCGAGGAGCTGGAACAAGATAGGACTTGCCTTTACAAACTATAGTAATTGCAGGCCAATGACCCCAGAAGTGTGATCTGTTGAATAGTTCCCTAATAGCATGAAACTCCACTCTCAGAATTTTATTTACTGGAATCAGTTTTTTACTTCCGGCAAGCATTATTTCCAATAGTCTTCCCTTGAAAACCACGCCAACAATTGGATTTACTTCTAAATTAACCAAGATGAAGGCTAAACAAACAATTTGAATTACAACGATAATCCAAAGCCAAATCAGGTTTTGAATGGGTTGTAAAAGGTTATGAATTGAAACGTAGGAGTCGTAATCAACCAAATAACCTAGGTAACCAACCAAAATACAACTTACAACCTTAACTAGATTGACAGACCAAAAGTTCGCTGGAGCCACGAACTCCAAAACACCGCCATCTCCAGAATCAGCCATGCCAGAATCTGCCTCATTTGACTCATCTGAAAGATCATTATTCGCCAATTCAAAGTACCTTTTAATTGAAGCATCAAAGAACAAAGAGTAGCTAATATAAAAATCTACTCCCAGTCGTAAAGCATCAAGAACACCACTGATTGGCTTTTTGACCCACATTTCAATATATGCTTTAATAAATAATATCTGTACGACTAAAATGGCCGAAGAAACCCACTTTATCCATTTTTTACCATCATTAATATTCTTCGAAAGAAAAAAAAGGTAGCCGGCTCGGAAAACTAAGATCGTTAAAATGTAACTGAATATTTCGATTGGTTTTGAAGCACTTTTATTAAGATTTTCAATGATGGCAATCACCGTCCCCGGTATGAAACCGAGTATCGACAAATAAATTAGAGCCGTTATCTTTCGTATCGCATACGGTTTTGATTTATCTCTAACGAGGATATTGACGAGGTATTCCAACTTAACTCCAATAAACATTACTTATTTTAGCCATCAGTCACTTTATTAGGATAACTCCCTAAATCAACCTGTCAAATAGAACGACTTTAAATCATAAAGGGAAGCCGTCAGGTTCTGGTTAAGTTGTTACCAAATTTAAGTGTGTAGGGATTTTTTCTCTCTAACAGATCTTGGACTAGTGTTTTAATAAAATTCTCGTGGATACACGTTATTGAATTCGCAGGCCTCAACGAGCCTAAAAAAGTGGTTGTAAATTTTTACTACAATCTGAAGAGATCCCCTGCCGCGTTTTTCATGCTCAGCCAGCACAAGCTCACGAGCATCTTCCCAAGTCAAACTCATAGAAATTCTCCGCGCTCACCTTAGCCTCTGTCGGCAGGCAACGCAATGTGTGAATTTTGCAAAGTACTAATAAAATTGAACTTCTTGGCCACCATCGCAGATTTCAAAACTTTTCGGAAATCTTTGGGTAAACCTTCGTCTGTCCCCATAACCCCTTTAGGAAAGGAATCATCCAATGAAAATTGAAGCCCTTAAGATGTTAGCCATTTTGGTATTATCGAGTATTGTTAACCTTCCAATCTCTCAGGCCGCAGACTCGCAATCGGCCTTTGAAAAATTAAAATCCCTCCAAGGCGTATGGTCCACCGACCTCCAAGATGTTCGCGAAAAAGAGGTTAGTTTTGAGGTCACTGCCAAAGGCTCGGCTCTGATCGAGAGAACTATGGGAATGGTCACGGTCTATCATCTCGACGGCCCCTTGCTGATGGCCACCCATTATTGCGAATCCCTCAATCAACCCAGATTTGTGGCGAGTGACTTTAGCAACGAGAATATCATCGACTTCAACTTCAAGGACATCACCAATGCTAAAACCGGGGAAGGATTTATCAGTCATATCAAGTTTGAATTCCTGGGGGCCGATTCCGTATCGGTAACCTGGACTTGGTCTGAGGGCGGGACCCAACAAACCTTTAACGCCAACTTAAATCGTAAAAAATAGGACCCATTTTCTGGAGGACTGCAGAATGAATCAATTTCAAAAATTTAACGAACAAGTCAAAACTCAGGAACAAAAGGTTCGCACAGAGGTCGAAAAGCTCTACCAGCTTCACACCTCCCGCCCTCCAGAACGAATTCAACGAGACTACGAATTCAAAACAATTTTAAACACTGTGAAGTTGTCCGAATTGTTTGGGGATCACGATGAACTGATTGTTATTCATAATATGGGAAAGCAATGCGCCTATTGCACTCTTTGGGCTGATGGCTTCAATGGGTATTACTATCAACTAGCGAGAAGAGTTGGTTTTGTTTTGGTGAACAACGATACCCCAGAAGAACAACACCAATTTGCTGTTTCTAGAAAATGGAATTTTCCAATCTACTCCAGTCGAGGCACCTCCTTTTTTGAGGATATGGGATTCACAGAGACCATCGACGGTAAGGCCTCATTTGAACCCGGACTGAGCGTCTTCCGTAAAACCAGTTCAGGTGCCATTGAACGCACCACTTGTGCTAGTTTTGGCCCAGGCGATTTGTTTTCAAGCATCTGGAATTTATATGGCATTCTCCCAAAGGGAGTGAACCACTGGGAGCCCACCAACAAGCCAGTTACGGCATCGCGAGGATACACCAAGATCGATGGTCTCAATGTGGCAGCCGTCTATTGTGAGAACCCAGAAGTCTCAGCCCAATTCTATAAAGATGTGCTTGGTTTTGAAAACGCGAAAACCAAGCTCAGCGATGGAATCCTTCTCCATAATAAAGATGCTGATTTGACTTTGTATCTTGGGAAAGACCACTCTCCTCAGATTTCGCTTTGCTTCAATAGCCAGTTAGGTGTTTTAGACGCGGCCAAAGAACTCAAAGCAAGAGGTATTGAGATCGTGAA
>JBILOD010000171.1:0-7679 GCA_044374645.1 Pseudobdellovibrionaceae bacterium
ACCGAATAAAAATAAACGTCAAATGGGTCAGAAAAGACCTCGAAAAAATGACCACTGATAAACTTGAGGCGATGCTTTTTAAAGGAACTAAAGCGTCCTGATCTTATGCCATTTCCAGTTAGAAAGTAGACCAAGCCGACGACGCAGCCAACGATGGGCTACGAAATAAATGGAAATGGTATTATGATACGCAGCCGCTAGCTTATGAGTTAGCGGCTAGTTTCCGACATTACCAGTTCTGGCACTTTCAGCTTTTGCACGATCAGTCTTTGCATTTTCAGTCTCAGACGAAACAGATCGTCGGCGTTGATAGTCTTGTGACTTCTGGAACATTTCCCTAAGGACATCCTGTTCAATGGTTATCTCCGGTTGATCAGGCGTTCCGGAAATGGCAAGAGGAATATGAATACGACCATCAGTCCCTTGATTCGCCTCAAAAAATGACCCACGCCCTGTGGGCGAATTGATTCCTAGGCCCCCTTGAAAACTGAGAGTTCTATCAAAATTTACAACTCCTTCGAGTTCCAGCTCGTGACCCTGAGGAGATTGAAGTCTTAGCGCATTCAGTTTCAGCTGAAGTTGCGCAAGATTGAAATCCGCAACCAGGGCCAAGCTTTCCTTTGGAAACTGGAATCCGGAAAAAATGGACTGGCCTGTGATTAAGGATCGAACTTTCTTTTGCAGGACCTCAACGAATGGACTCACTGGAACATTCGCGGGCTGAATAGCAATATGACCTGAACATTGTAAATCCGGAAGAAAGGTTGCCGACGTGACCATTCGAGTTTGTCCGCCAATCTCTGCCGATAAACGCCCATTAACCATCTGCTTCAGGGGCGGCAAAAACCAATCGATTCCCTTGGCGGCATCAATCCCCTTGAGACTCGCTTTAAAGGACACATAGGGGTTGGGGTCAAACAAGGAAAACTCAAAAGCGGAGAAATCCACCGAACCATCTAACACTTTACTGATCGTCGCTCTTCCCAATATTTTTCCGCCTTCGATCCGCGCGCCTGCCTGCATATCATTAAAGGGGATATTTTTCCATCGAAGGGTTCCGATTTTGGCATCGATCACCAGGGCCAGCGACTGTAACACTCGATTCGATGGCAGAATACCATTCGTCGGCAAAACCCCCTCGACAACTGCCCGCTCCTTGACTGCACTCAGTGACTCGTCACGGAGAGTGAATTCCGGCAGCCACATTTTGATTTCACCTTTGGTCTCTAATCGACTGTTCTTTATGTCATGAAGATTCAATTCTCCGACTGTGTGAATCTGCCCTTTTAACTCACCTTCAGGGATTACACGGTCCAGTGGCGGCCACCACGACTTCAGTTTTCGAAACTGCACCAGCGAACTTGAAACCTTAAAGTCAGAGCTGTACATGGGTGGCACCGGTAAAAAGCCTTCAAAGTTCAACTTACCAAAGGGTGCTATTATCGAACCAGAGGTCAGCCTTATGCGTCCACGCTCCTGCCTCCCTGACATTTCAAATTCGAAACGATCACCTGCTGGTTTATGGAATACCTTTTCATATTGAATCTCCATATTTGAGAGATTGAATTTAGATTCCAACTGACCCTGACGAACCTCTTTTCCAACCACCTCTAAGACACCGCTGGTGTTCCCGGTGAATGGGCCCTTAATTTTCAAAGATTCGGTCATCCAATCCAACTGTCCGTTAACATCTTTCAAAAGCAGTCTGGTCAGTTTCAAATTGGCCGTTTCAGGCTTTTTGATATCACCTGAAAAACGGCCAACCATCTCAACATCTCCTGAAATTGGGTATTGATCCAAGAAGGGCAAGAGTTTTTCCATACCGATTAAACTAAACGGCTTTACGTTAAAATTGAGATTGGTTCTCTGACCTTCCTCAATCTGGCCGTCCAACTCTAAGTCAACATTTGCAAGCTGAAAGGATGAATGTTTGAGAATTAATCCTCTGTCATAAGAGAATTCACCGGTTGTAAGCGCCTTGATTTGAGGTGCTTTTTCAAACAGGGATTCTATCTTCATGGATGATTCTGTTAAATCAAGATCCCATCGAGCCGCTGATACCCGCACGCCTTCCTCGAGAGTGTAGTTCGCTTCCGCATTCATGTTCAACTTCACTGGGCCTGATAATTGCTGATCTCCATTTTTGTAATTCGTTTGACCCACAAAGTTCTGAACCGAAACTTTACCCTGATATCGCCAGGGTTCTAGCCCAGTGGGTTTTTGAAAATCAACATCGAACTGAACCAAGCCCTTCCAGTCCATGAAAAGACCCTTCGATACCTCGGGCGAAACGGAGGCCAAATCCAATTTTTCCATCGAAACTTTCACATTCATAGCGCCTGAATCAATAATCATTTGCCCTTGCAAAATGAGGGGAATCCCGAGCAACGAAAGACTCGCGTCAGTGAGTTCAAAGTGGTCCTGAGTCTTTAATAATTTTCCACGACTCTGAAATGGAACCGACTTCGTGAAAAACTCCTTCGGAGGATGAATCAAGCCTTCGAGTTTCCAAAGGATAGAGTCTTCAGAAGCGTTCACATCGATCTCAGTTTTTTTAATGTGAGTGGAAATTAATCCATAATTTTTCGATTTGGCTTTTACTTCCAAATCCTTGATATGAAATTGCATACGAAACCAATTCATACCATCCAGCTCTCGAGCGATCTGACGCGAAGACTTCCGCTGGGACGACGAGGCCGTTGTCGATGCTGCCACGCCAGTTTCGAATTCCAAAGATAATCCTTCGGCTCTGACATCGATATCCAGGAACCACCAATGAGTGGAGGAAAAAAACTTTTGTTTAAAGTAGAGACTTAGTTTCGAAATGCGGCCGTTCACATCTGAACTCTGAAACTGTACATTATCGATGCCCAATTTGAATGGCTTCTTCTGACTCCAAGTTACTTTTTCAACCTCTAAATCACAGCGGCATAAAGTGGAACCAACCTTCTCAAGGGTGAACTTTAACAACACCTCTCCGCGCAGATAAATAACTCCAGCAGCCACTGAGATCATTAACATTAGTAAAAAAAAGAACACCACACCGAATCGTTTCATTCAGTACTCTTTCGGCTGGTCTGCGCATTTTATTTACCTCTAAATCTCAGTAATCGAAACAAATCCTCCGAGCAAAATCAAAAACGAATCATATTCGTGTCGGAGATCTCAGTGATCCGTGCGACCCTGGTCACTAGGCCTTAGGACTAAAACCAGGATCAAGTGGATGGGTTTTCAATTCAGAAGGCTTGGCATTCAGATAGCGGCGGCACTGTTTATGAAAATTTCCCATGTGATAAAACCCCATTTCTGAGGCTACCGACTTAATGGACTTCTTATTACTGAATAGAGCCGCCAAATACGTTCCCAATGTCCGCTGGCGAACATTATATTCTCGCGGACTCAAGCCATAAGTCCGATGAAATTCTCGATCAAGGCTCGGTAACTGAAGTGCTACTTCCTTTGCTAACACCGACATATTCGGAAACTCGGGAAACCGATCGTCTAGCCTATGTTTGATCTTCTCAGCCACCAAAGAGTTTTTGTTTTTAAATCCAACCAAACGCCCAGCTGGTAGGGATTTAATGAGACTCACTAACTCTGTTGCATCCATCGGACACTTCGGTATTGCGGACAAGTCAAACAACATCGGCTCTGTTATGGAAAGGGTTGGTTGGTTTCTAAGAAGAAAGGCCTCCCACTGAACGGGCCCCGCAGCTAAATGCCATTTCAAGAAACTATAGGGAGGAATCATGAGAATCTGTTTTCCGCGCACCGGAATGCTTTCGCCGAGACGGATTAAATGGGCCTGCGCTTCACTCTCTTGAAAGAAGGCCACGCTCCAAAATTTAGAGTGGATATCGAGGTCGAAACCATCAGATCTTATGAGGTGTTGGCGATAGACATAAAGCATTTCAGAGTTGAGGCGAATTACGGCGGTGCTGTAGCTGAGACCAACATCTTGGCGCACTTGAACCTTAAACTTTTTTCTTAGGGAATCAAAATAGAGCGCCGACACCGAGAATTCTCCTCTCACAATCAAATCAAAATGTCTGAAAGAGGTCAAGCCTAAGGTCGAGTCCAAAGTCATTTCTCGGTCTAGTTTCAAATTTGGTTTATTTGGGCGTTAGTCAATAACAGTAACTCATGTTAAACCAGCGCATGTTTTTGGAAATGAATCACCGATGAGAAGACCGAGACATATTTAAAAGAATGAGGTCAATTATGTTAGGTTTAAGCCATTTACAATACAAAAAAATACCCAGTTATATCTATTGCCTACTTAAGGAGATTGGGATCGACAAACCCAAACGCCAACAGTTGCAGCCGATTCTTGGGGGCGCGATTTATTTTCAAACTTTAGCGGCCGCAATCGAACTCGATGTTTTTGAATTTCTAGAAACACAACCCGGGATGACACAAGATGAGATGAGCCGCGCGCTCAAACTCTCCCCTTATTCCACTCGCATTCTGTTGCTTGGACTGACCTCACTTGAATTGGTGCGCAATCAAAACCATCACTATTTCAATACCCCGGTCACTAGAGACTATCTTGTCACACGATCCCCCAAGAGCATGGTGAATATCGTCCGCTGGCAGAATCATATCAACTATAAACCCATGGCTCATTTAACCGAGTCTCTCAAAGCCGAAAAAAATTTGGGACTTTGTGAAATTCCAGGCTCTGAAGCTAACCTCTATGAAAGGCTCGCTCATGACCCAAACCTAGAATTGATTTTTCAAAAGGCCATGGAAGAGATTTCGAACCAAGCTAACTTCTATCTCTCTCAGTATGTAGATTTCTCGAAAAGCCAGATGATCATGGATGTTGGCGGTGGTACTGGTCGAAATCTCGTGGAGATCGCCCGTCACTTTCCCAACACGGGCGGTTTTGTTTTTGATTTACCAAGTATTTGCGAGCGGGCTAAAAGCAATTTTCAAAAACAAGGTCTTGGCGATCGATTCACTGCCATCCCGGGCCATTGCTTTAACGATAAGTATCCGAACAATCCTGATACAATACTCTTCTGTCACTTCATGACGATTTGGTCGCCGGAGGAGAATCAAAAATTGATTCAAAATGCGTATGATGCTTTGCCATCCAAAGGACGGCTGATGGTTTTTAACATGATTTCCCACAACGATGGACGAGGTCCTCTCACGGCTGCGATGGGAGCGCCATACTTTATCACTCTTGCCACAGGTCGAGGGATGCTCTACGCTCCTAAAGACTATTATGGATGGTTCAAGGCTTCTGGATTTCGCCACTGTGAGGCAATCCCCCTACCGCTCGACCACAGGGTGTTCATTGCAGAAAAATAATGGCTTAAACTCTACGACGCTGATAGCGTTCTAACACTGAAAAAGTCCACGGGCGATACGCCAGCAAAAGCCACTGCCGTTGCCCTTGGGCTGACTCATAATGGGTCTCTGCTTCAGAGAGCTCGAGAAATTCACCCAAAAGGCGCTCGATCTTAACGGACATCATTTTGATGGCACTCTCTGAAAAATGTCCCGATAACAAGCGAAGCTTCTCGTTTTTCCCCAAAAAATTGGTACCCAAGAATTCTTTTTTGATGTCACCTTCATATTTGGAGGTCAGCGGGCCATGAGTCAACCAGCGCACGTTCGAGGTCACTAGTAATTTAATGCGATCCTTAGGGTGAAGCTCAATCAAACCCAGTCGATCCAGTTTAATCAATAACTGCTGAGTCTTACCTTGAAAGTCGTAGGCCCTATCGATTTGCTTTGCGTTCATTCCGGCCAAGACTAAATAAAAAATACTGAAGAGTGCCGCATCTTGAGCTAGAGCTCTCTCTTGTTCGATATTTAAACTTTCAACCACATCCTGGACGTGACCCTTTGCCTGCTTCGCCAGGTCATAAAAATCGATTTCAAGCACCTGACAGATTTCTTCGAGTCGTTTTAACGTGAATGCTCGTTTGGAAAAGGTGCGTTTGAGATTGGCCTCACTCATACGCAACTTCTGAGCGAGTGTCTTATAGGTAAGGCCACGGACCTTCAAAATTTTCTTCAGTGTTTCGACAATACGATGAGTTTGTTCCATACTATTAGTAGTATATTGTAATACTTTTTTAATTGGTATTGAAAATTCCAAATTTTTCCTCAATTTTGGACTCCGACCTGTGCTACCCTTTTCTGTAAAGGAGACTTATTTATGCGCTTTCGCTTTCTCGGCGGTCAAATCATCTCAAGCCCATTTCGCCCTCATGGCCTTTTGAATAATACTCACGTCCAAACAATTTGGCCGGCATTGATTCGAAAAACGCCCAAAGTGGTCACCTTTCGCGAACGCCTAACCACCACAGACAATGACTTTCTAGAATTAGATTGGCTGGAGCAATCAGAGCGCCCTTTGATTTTACTGATTCATGGTCTAGCCAGCTCCTCCAAAGCCAAGTATATGCTCGGATTACAAAACGCCTTTCAACAGCGGGGCTATGCCAGTGTGGCAATGAACCTGCGCGGTTGCGGGGGGCAACCTAATCGTAAAGCTAAAAGCTACCATGCGGGAGTCTCTGACGATTTAGAATTGGTGGTAAGTTCGCTTCGCAGACGTTTTCCAAAACGACCGATTGGAGCACTGGGATTCTCCCTGGGAGCCAATGTTCTACTGAATTGGCTCGCTGACTATCAACATTCCGCAGACTTATTTGCTGCCGCTTCAGTATCGGCTCCCCTGCAATTGAATCTAGCGACCCAACAGCTGCAGCAAGGTTTTGCAAAGCTCTACGGCCAATATTTACTTGCGGCGATGAAACAATCCCATCGAGAAAAGCTTAAATACTTCATCCAAACAGGACTCACCGATCAGTTAGAGCCACTCACTCGAACTCCTTCCGTCCGTAAAATCAAAACTATCGCTGATTTTGACGAACACATTACGGCACCCTTACATGGTTTCAAAAATGCTCAAGACTACTATCAAAAAGCCAGCGCCAAACACAAGCTTCGGCAAATTCACACCCCAACTTTGATCCTGCATGCTGAAGACGACCCCTTTATGCCGCCAGAGATTCTACCAACGAAGGCTGAACTTTCCAATTCCGTGGCTGTTGAAGTGTCGCCCTATGGTGGCCACGTAGGTTTCGTGAGTGCTGATCCGTTGGGAAGGCCGACCTATTGGCTAGAGACACGTATTCCAGATTTCTTTGATGAGCTACTGAATGAGGCAAAGTACCACAAACCTGGTTATGCGGCCTTTGCCTACCCTGATCTGGGTTACTAACTTATTTGGTGATGGTTCCGGATTCTTTGATGTGTAAATCACCGGATCCCGCCTTAAACGAAATCATGAATTTGGCATCTTTGAAGTCGCCCATTTCATTGTAGGCTTCCCCTGATCCCATCAGAACTTTGCTATGCACACGCATCTTGGGAGGCAAAAACAAAGTCGCATCACCAGAGCCCGCCTTGATGTCCACTTCACCCTGACCAGGATCTTTAGAGTAGGTCAGTTTCACTTCTCCAGAACCCACTTTAACACTGGCATCGCCCACAAGACCATTCACTTCAATGTTGCCACTCCCAGCTTTAGCATTGAGTTTCGCAACTTCGGATTTGATCTTCACATCCCCGGACGCCACTTTGACATCAATTATTCCAGAAGTACCGGCAACCGTAATGGTGCCACTGTAGGACTTGAGCTCTAGGTCCATTTT
>JBILOD010000556.1:0-2858 GCA_044374645.1 Pseudobdellovibrionaceae bacterium
ACCCCAACCAATGATGGTTTGCTCAATACACCAGTTGAACTCCTCTTCCGTTTCACCCTTCCAAGCAAAAACTGGAATGCCAGCGGCGGCAATAGCCACAGCCGCATGATCTTGAGTTGAAAAGATATTGCAAGACGACCAGCGAATTTTCGCACCAAGGTGAATGAGTGTTTCAATCAATACCGCCGTTTGAATCGTCATGTGTAAGCAACCCGCAATGCGAGCGCCTTTCAGCGGCTGGGACTTTCCGTACTCCTTGCGAAGCGCCATCAATCCAGGCATTTCAGTTTCAGCAATGCGAATTTCTTCGCGGCCCCAACGGGCCAATTCTGCGAATACTTTTGGATTTTCCATTGCTTCTTTACAAACACGATAGTCTTGCGGATTTACCACTGACTTCACTGTAGCGGCTTTGCTACTTTTCATGGTCTTTACTCCCTTAGTTGATTGAGTCACCGTCATTGTTGCCATTGTTTTGATTCCCCTTTTTGTCTTTTTCTAATGTCTTTTTTAAAGTTGAATGAACGATCAATCCGGCACGGTTAAAATATCATACCCGGTATCGGTCACAAGAATTGTATGTTCGAACTGCGCTGAGAGGGTCTTGTCGCCCGTGGTGTACCATTTGATGGCTGAGTTCGGCACATCATGCTCTTTCAATTCAGCAGCAGTTTCATTGATCATTGGTTCCACCGTAAAACAACGCCAAGGTACAAGCTTGGCACCCTTGCCTTTTTTACCGAAGCTCGCCACAAAGGGTTCATCATGAAAGGTGCGACCAATGCCATGACCACCAATCTCTTTCACAGTGACATAGCCACGACGAGTGGCATGCTTATCAATCGCAAAGCCTATGTCGCCGGTGGTTCCCATTGGGGTAATCGCTTCGATCCCCTTCATCATACATTCATAGGCCACATTGGTAATGTCGCGAGCTTTTTCAGACACCTGTCCCACAAAAAACGTGGCCGACGTATCACCATGAAAGCCCTCAAGATAACAAGTTACATCCACATTGATTATATCGCCGTCTTTGAGAAGGGTCTGGTCTGGTATCCCATGACAAACCACTTCATTGATCGAGGTGCAAATGCTCTTAGGATAGCCGTGATAGCCCAAGGGAGAGGGTTTCGCTCCATGTGACAGGATATAATCATAAACGATCTTATCCAGTTCGTCCGTGGTGATACCAACCTTTACGTAGGGTTTTACATGTTCGAGTGTGCGTGCCGCCAACTTACAGGACTTACGCATCAATACGATTTCGTCTTTTGATAATATGGATGATTTTGACATTGGGTTTATTGATAACACTAAATCTCAGACCAAGGTAAGCAGAAACTTACGTTTTGGCCTTGCAGATAAAAAAAAGCCTCCCGAAGGGAGGCTCTCTTTAAATTTCGATGGACGTCTACTTAGAGATGGTAACGAAATTACTTAAGGTGCTTGCTTACAAGCTTAGTCATTTCGAACATGCTAACAGAAGCTTTTCCGAAGATTGGCTTAAGTTTATCGTCAGCATTGATGTTTCTTCTGTTTTTAGCATCTTGAAGACCGTTCTTCTTGATGTAGTCCCAGATTTTCTTAACGATTTGAGTGCGTGGCAATGGATTTGCGCCAACGATCGCTGCAAGAGCTGAGCTAGGAGTAAGTGGTTTCATGAATGCAGCATTTGGCTTTCTTTTAGCTGCGGCTTTTTTTGGAGCTGCTGCTTTAGTTGCTTTTTTTGCTGCGGCTTTTTTCGGAGCTGCTGCTTTAGTTGCTTTTTTAGGTGCTGCTTTTTTTGTGGCCTTTTTTGCCTTCGCCATTTGATCCTCCCAAATTTGGTCTTTGGCTATTTCGTTTTTGTTTTATTTTGTAATAGCTAAGTCAGTTTAACTAAACTCAGTCTAATGTCCAAAAAAAAATAGAGTCAATCATGTTTTTTTTCGAGTTTTCTCCATTCTCGACTCAAAAATGGGCTTTTTCCTCCGAAACATTACTCATGAACACTTCTTTTCACCGCATTCTTCGAGAGAAATTGAGTCAAGACATCTCGTGCACCAACGAGGAAACACACACTGTGACCATCGACTCCGAGCCTCTCCATCTCGCATTTCTCCTCGGAACACTCGCAAAAACCAATGTCCTAACCCTCAAAAATAATTCTTATTTTGCTGCAAACATAAACAAAAAGACCTCGATTAAAGCCCCTGAATCAGAAATTCTAAGACCTCCACAGCCACCCCTACACCTCTCCCAAAGACAAAAAGAGGGCTGGCTATGGTTCTGGAAACGGGGCGCGCCTCTCCACTCTGACTTTTCAGCCAATGACTTACAAAAGCAATTTCGCCGACTGGCTCGCGCACTTCACCCAGACCAAAATCCTCACCCAAAGGCAACAGAGGCTTTTCTCCAGCTGCGTGAGCACTACGATAATTTACTGACATCCGCAAAATCGACAAAATAATCGAAGACTGGATTGAAGGGGCATTGAACTGCGGTTTGGAACCAGAGCGGTAGCGGTGATCTCGTGCGGAAGGTTAAGAACTAGGACGGCACCCCAAGAACTTCTGAGGCAGCTCAAGAATTTGAGCTGCCTCAGGGTGAAGTGTGAATCAACACACCTCGCTGGCCAACCCACTGGATTGTGAACGGTGGGCGACCATAAGGAACGGTATTGATGTTATTGGATCGGACGATAGCGAATCCGTGTTGGCTGCAAAGCCGCTGAACCCAAGCGGTTCTGACGATCCGCCTCGTACTCAGAGTAGTTTCCTGGATAGAAGTAGACCTGACTGTCCCCTTCAAAAGCCAAAATGTGAGTACAAATACGATCTAAAAACCAGCGATCATGGGAGATCACAATCACAGAACCA
>JBILOD010000558.1:0-2848 GCA_044374645.1 Pseudobdellovibrionaceae bacterium
AAAGCTCTTTACTCACGGTAGCCTTCAGTACAGAATTAGATAATCCAAAACTTGGGCACTCATAGGAAGGACTAATGGCCTTTCCCCTACAGTTCTTTGAGTTGATGCGCCCCTTCGGGGCTTCACAGATCAGTTTTCCTTTAGGCGATAAAATGTACCGACTGGCAGTATTCCCAAAAATACAGATTGCCCCCTCTTTTCTGGCATACGAGGTGCCAGCAGGAGCTGTTGATTTCTGATCCGCGGTGAGAGATTTGATGCCACCGTTCATTTCCTGATTAATTTTCTCTTGTTCTTCCGTCACCAATTGGTTGGCTGTTTTATGCCCCTGCAATCTATCCACTTCATTTTGCTCATCGCTACTGAGGACTTCTTCTGCTCCCAACCATGCGGTTTCGGTAGCGCCAAGGGTAGCCACGCCCTTAACCAGTTTAGTTGTTTTAGGAGAGGTCACAGACATCTCTTTATAGCCATCACTGACCCTCGATAAAACTTGTTGAAACTGCCCGCCAGCAATACGGACCGGTTCTTTAGCGAGAGCCATGACCTCTTCGCTTGGATTTGTCGAAGCAGCCGTTCTAGGTGAAAAAAGGGCCAAAAGTTTTTTAATTTTATCAGCTTTGTTCGCTTCTGAGGTTGGGACAAGGAGCGAGAATAATTCATTGAGTGTCTTTTCGCGCATCGAGGGAGATCGCATTGAGTATTTGCTAAACTCAACATCCTTAATGTCGCCTCGTGAAATTTCAAAAAGACTCAATAGTGAAGAAACAAATTGGAGATAGATAAGCTTCTGATCATATCGAAGCTCCTGAAATTGCTCAAAGGTCAATAGGCTTTCGGTTACTGGGTCGCTGGCTGTACGATTTGGCTTTGCCGATTGTGCGAAGACGTTCACTTCTAACAACATAAGAATTAAACAAATTAGTAGTCTCATAGTTTTAAGCACCCCCAACTTAAATCAGTTTAATCTTATGAATGGGATTGAACCACGATTTTCTTGAGATAACCTAAACAAAAGACTAGAGTAAACCTTTTGATTAACCAACTTCATCAAAAAACGGCCCTCAGAGATTTACAGGTCCTTAAACTCTATTGCCTAGGCTCCTAAGACATTAGTTAGTCGGTGTCGCGAAATTGAAAAAATACTTCGTTGCCTTGCTCAGATCTCACTTCGACGTACACTGGGCGGGGTTACCCCTCTGTGAAGGGGTGCCCAAGTACGCCTACGTTCGATTTGAGCTGCGGGCGCCTCGTCTTTTTTCAATTTGGCGGCACCGAAAATAATTTCGCGACAGCGACTAGTTACGGTGTTTTCTGAAAGCAACTTTCTCACTGGCCTAGATGTTTGCATTCAAGAAAAATATAAATAAAAAATGCGCATCCAAAATTCCTCAGTCCAAAGTATGAGTTCATTGTTGTCAGGATGATTTGTATGATTACCATGAAGCACTATGTTACCTGACTTTGAGCATCGAGACTCCTTTTTTAACTTTTTGTTTGACTAAGATTTTGTGTTTTTAAAAGACCCTCCATTAGATTATCTCAATTCTTTTATTCAAAAAACATTCACATGAAACAGAACGACTGTTCAGAGAAGTTTGTGAGCGCCATAATAGGAAGTTAGATTGTGCTCCTCGATCTCTTAAAATCCCACTCTTTAAACCTGTGGTATATAAGTCGTCATAGTTCTTATGGAGGTTTTTTATATGAAATCAATGACTGTCACAGAAATGAATACCCATCTCATCGGCTTGGTTCGCAATGAACGTAAACTCACCTTCGAAATTATCTCTTATTTGAGTCTGTTTGAACGTTGTGGTGGTCATTTAAAAATGGGTTATAATTCTATGCACGATTACATGACGCGAGCGCTTGGCTATTCCGATGATCAGACCTATCGCCGCCTCAAGGCCGCTCGGTTGTACCATCAAGTTCCAGAGGTGGCAGAAAAGCTCAAGTGAGGGATCTCTAAATTTGACCCAGATCTCGGAGGCTCAAAGATCCTTTGAGCTAGTTAAAAAAGAAACTGGCACACCAGTGGCACTAGAAAAGAAAAAAGAAATTTTGGAATCCATTGCAAATACGAATAACTTTCAAACAAAAGCTATTTTAAGTGAAGAATTAAATCTAAAGCTTATTGAAGCAGATCGAACAAAGCCTCAATCTAATAAAACGGTAAGACTTGAAGTTACTTTAACCCAAAAGCAGTTCGAAAAACTAAAAGAAATTAAAAGCCTTCTTTCTCATAGAGTACCAGATCAATGCACTGGGAATGTTCTAGATATTCTCTTTGATCAGTTTCTTAATAAACACATTCTTACGGCAAAACAAAAGGAAACGACGGTCCTATTGAATGCCGCTGTTCGTGAATCGGAAACCCCCTCTTCAGACTTTGCCAGGAAAACTATGTTGACCAAACATAGTCCTCGGCAATCCCGTTACATTCCTGCTTCCATCCGAAGAGTGGTTTATAGGAGGGCCAAAGGATGTTGCGAACATTTTGATCAGGGAGTTCGCTGCAATAGCCGATATCAACTCGAAATAGACCATTGCAAAGTGCCGTTTGCGCTTGGAGGCACCCATGACCTGAGCAATCTCAGAATTGTCTGTTCACGCCATAACTCCTATTTGGCAAGCCAACAAAATCTGGGATTTGAACAAACAAGTTATTTTCATTCAAATTAGAGTTTCCCACACTTTCCCGACCGGCCACGGATATTCAAATCCAAGTGGCCGTGTCAAGGGGAAGTGTTGGGAAACTTGGTGCTCTAAATCAAGTGATGGTCTCAGGTGACGGTGTGCTTCATGGCAATCCTACATTTTTCTTTCAAATAGTAACTGAGCCCCG
>JBILOD010000560.1:0-2842 GCA_044374645.1 Pseudobdellovibrionaceae bacterium
GGTGTAGGTTTTCGCAGGTGTCTTTTTAACCGTCGTTTTGTTGATGTTGGTCGCTGGACGTGAGCGTAAATAGTAAGTTGTTTTCACGCCGCGTTTCCATGCATACATATACATCGACGACAACTTGCCAATAGTCGGACTCTCTGAAAAGAGGTTCAAGCTTTGGCTTTGATCGATATAAGGCCCACGGTCCGCCGCCATATCAATCAAACTCTTCATTGGTACTTCCCAAACCGTGCGGAAAATCTCCTTTAACTGAGGTGGAATTTCAGCCAGGTTCTGGATGCTGCCTTCTGCCAACTTGATTTCGTTGCGAATCTCTTCATTCCACAATCCAAGAGTCTTTAACTCACTCACTAAGTACTTGTTGATCTGCAAGAATTCACCCGACAGAGTTTCACGTTTAAACAAGTTAGAGATTTGTGGTTCAATCGCTTCGTAACATCCAACCAAAGTCGCGATGGTTGCGGTTGGAGCGATCGCAATCATTAAAGAGTTGCGGAGGCCGTGTTTTTTAATGCGCTCACGAAGTGGTTCCCAACGAGCTGGTTGAGAAGGAGTAACTCCCCACAAGTCCATCTGTAACTTTCCTTGAGCAGCGCGAGTGAGTTCGTAGCCTTCGTGTGGACCAACTTTTTCCGCCAAATCACAGCTGGTGCTCAATGCGTGGAAATAGATTTCCTCTTGAATGCGGGCTGAAAGCTTCTGAGCTTCAGGAGCATCAAACGGCAATTTCAATTGGAAGAACACATCTTGCAAGCCCATCACACCCAGACCCACTGGGCGCCAACGGCGATTTGAGTTCTCAGCGGTTTGAATTGGGTAGAAGTTAATATCAACAACGCGATCCAAGTATTTCACGGCAGTTTTAACAGTGCGTCCGAGTTTGTCGAAATCAAATTGGCCGTTCACTACGTGACGAGCTAAGTTAACGGAACCAAGGTTACAAACAGCTGTTTCTTTTTCACTGGTGATTTCGAGGATCTCAGTGCAAAGGTTTGATAAATGGACCGTTGCACCGGTAGCTCCTGTTTGGTTGCACTTTAAGTTTGACGCATCTTTAAATGTCATCCAGCCATTGCCGGTTTGAGCCAAAGTCTTCATCATGCGCGAGTACAAGTCACGGGCAGGAACTTGTTTAACTGCCAACCCTTTCGCTTCAGCCTCAAGGTAAGCCTTTTCAAATTCTTCGCCGTAAAGATCAATCAAGTGCGCCACTTTCGCTGGGTCAAACAAAGACCATGGTTGATCACCTTCCACACGCTTCATAAACAAATCAGGAACCCAGTTGGCTAGGTTTAAGTTGTATGTGCGTTTAGCTTCGTCGCCTGTGTTGTCACGTAACTCAAGAAACTCTTCGATGTCAGCATGCCAGGCTTCAAGATACACACAGGCAGCCCCTTTACGTTTTCCACCTTGGTTAACGGCGGCCACGCTCGAATCCAAAGTTTTCAACCAAGGAATGATTCCGTTGGAGTGGCCGTTAGTACCACGGATCAATGATCCACGGCTACGAACACGGTGATAAGCAAGGCCAATGCCGCCTGCGAACTTAGACAACAAAGCCACATCCATGTATTTTTCATAGATCGAGCGCAAATCGTCCTGAGGGGATTCGAGCAAGTAGCATGAAGACATTTGTGGACGGAGTGTGCCCGAGTTAAACAATGTGGGAGTGGAAGGCATGTAATCCAAAGAAGAGATCAAGTGGTAAAACTCAATCGCTTCGGTGACATTGGTCGCAAGACCACAAGCCACACGCATAAAAAAGTATTGTGGAGTTTCGAAAACCTGACGAGAGGTAGGGTTTTTCAATAGGTAACGATCGTAAACTGTGCGCAATCCAAAATACTCAAAACGATCGGTGCGGTAAGGCTCGATAGCAGCACAGAGTTCCGCTTTGTGTTGTTCTACAAATTGCGCGGTGGGTAGGGCAATCAAGCCGGCATTTTTACCAAACTGGATACTGTCTGCGAAACTTTTAATTTTTTGTGAACGAACTTCTTCATCCACATAGGTCGCTAAGAGACGGGCGCCGAGTTTGCTGTATTCGGGCTCCTCGCCGATCAATAATGAGGCCGTTTGAATGGAAAGGTTATCGAGTTCATTGGTGGTAGCTCCATCATAGAGCCCGCTAATAGCTTTTGTTGCCACGCGAAGTGGATCAACTTGTGTCAGCCCTTGGCAACAGCCTCTGACGCGCTCCACAATTTTGGTGACATCAACAGGTTCAAGAGAGCCATCTCTCTTGCGCACCCGCATGACGTGGGGGTGGGTAGTTGGTGTGCTGGTGCTTGTCGTCGTACTGACGGTGTTTGCCTCGATGTTTGTCATGTTCAGTCCTCCCTGAATTAGTAAAAAAAGAAAAAAAATCCCCTTTTTCAGCTTTCGCTGAAAATCAACCTATAGGTCCAGTAGAGGATCTCTTGCGAGATCCTCGCTCATTTCATTGAGCCCACAGAACCAAGTATTCAAATATCGTTTTTACATTAAAGGCCTTGTCTTTAACCTACTATATCTAGTGCGAACTTCAAATCCAAACCTCAATAGTTAGTTATTTTTAGGCTAATGGTCCGATAAATCCAAGCTCAACTTTTTTTTGGTTTCAGTCAAATTTTTCAAAAAAAAAATTACACATTTCGCAAGGTGCGATGAAAAACAATGCATGCTGTAGAAAAAATAAGCCAATAACACTGGTCATCACCTTAATTTTTCAGGTGACAAGCAAGGAGATTTAGTTCGAATCCACAAAAAAGTCCACGGCGGCCCAAAATTTGAACAACAAAATTTATTTAAGAATTTTCGAAAATCTTAATTTCACTTAAACTGGCACGGTGATGAG
>JBILOD010000559.1:0-2842 GCA_044374645.1 Pseudobdellovibrionaceae bacterium
TATGTTTCCGAAGGAAACGAGTATTTGGAGCGAGCTTATATGAAAACTTGGATTGCTAAAACGGATGAAGTTAAAAGAGCTTGGTGGGTTATTGATGCCACCGGTTTAACACTTGGTCGTCTATCGACTGAAGTTGCAAATATTTTGCGTGGAAAAAACAAACCTACATTTACTCCAAACGTAGATTGTGGTGATTTCGTTGTTATCATCAACAGTGAAAAAATTAATATGACTGGAAACAAGTGGTTGAGCAAAAAATACTATACTCACACGCGTTTCTTTGGTTCATTAAAATCATTAACTGCTGAACAAATGTTAGAAAAAGACCCAGGCTTCATTATTACTGAAGCTGTGCGTGGTATGTTGCCAACAAACCGTCTTTCTCGAGATATTCTTACTAAGCTTAAGGTTTTTGCCGGTCCTAATCACACTCATACGGCTCAAAAACCTCAAACATTGACCATCAAACACTAAGAAAAGGATAAGGAACGATGGCTGCTGAAAAGTACTACTACGGAACAGGAAGAAGAAAAACAAGTGCGGCTCGTGTATTTCTTAAGCCAGGTAAAGGTAAAGTGACTCTTAACGGAGCTGAACCTGAGAAGTCGCTAAAGAATGCTATTTCAAGAATGGTCATGCTTCAGCCTTTCGACGTGATTAATCAAGTTGGTAAATTTGATATCAATGCGACAGTGGCTGGTGGTGGTGAGTCTGGACAAGCAGGTGCTTTGAGACTTGGTATTGCTCGTGCTTTGACTGCTTATAATCCTGAACTTCGAGGCGCTTTGAAAAAAGCTGGTTTCTTGACTCGTGACCCTCGTATGGTTGAGCGTAAGAAATACGGTAAACATGGTGCTCGTAGAAGCTGTCAGTTCTCAAAACGTTAATCAGAACGTTTCTATTTTTGTTTCAGAAAACCCCTGGCAATCCAGGGGTTTTTTTTTGCATAGGCCAACGCAGAAGTTGGCCTTTTTCAGCGGTAGCTATTTAGTCGCTGTCGCGAAGTTATTTAGGTCTTCGTTAGATGTTTTACCTCATTGACTCCCTGTCCTTTTCGGTAAACCGCGATATTTCCAGATTTGAAATTACGGCATCCAGTTTGCTCAGAGATGAGCCTTGCAGCGCTGTTTGCTCTCAAACTCATTCTATTTTGAATGAGCATGATTTGCAGACCCAGGCTGGGCTTTAGAAATGTAAAATTTTGAAGGAGAGCATCCGATGTGGCAGACATCACTAAAACTGGTAACGGCGATTTTTTTTGTTAGTACCCAGCTCCTGGCAAATCCTTTTGGACCGAATTTGCCCCCGGTGACTCCGCTACCTTTGCCAACAACACCCGCTCCGGGTGCTGGAACTGGTGTGGGTACGAATCAGCCAGGTTTGCCAACCAATCCTCTGAATCCCGGAGCACCTATCGGGCGCGGAACGCCAACATGGCCCGTCGGTCCCGGAACGACAACTCCCGGTGGTCCTGTATCACCTTATCCAACCTATCCAACGTATCCAAGTAACCCTGGATATCCCTCCTATCCAGGAGGAGGGATTATTAATCTAAACTATTCTTGTCCACTTGTTGACCCAGATACGAATAGTGATCTTTTGGCTGCTCTTGATGTACTTGATCGCGCCATTCAAGCTGTGCCTGAATGTAAAAATGAAGCTAGTTTAGGTGGAGCTGCAAAAATGCAGGATCAAATGCGAAATGCCGCTCGAGAATTGCAACGCATTTGGAATGATCAGGAACACTTAAGTGAGAATTTGGCTTCTTTTGATGTGCAATTGCAGACAATGATGATGGGTCTCGGAATGCTCACAGACACCCTCAACAACAATGCATTATTGAACTCTCGTTGCGGGCAGGAAATGATGACGGCTGGCCAGGCCCTATTGGCTGTGAGTGATTTAGTGACTGGCATTGCTCCCTATGCTTTGTTCGCTGCCGCTGCAGCCTCAAGTCTCTCGGTGGCGGTTCCTTATGTTTTAGGAGTCGTGGGGCTTTCTAGTATTGTGAAACTTGTGGCACAACTTTCCGCCAACAAGACATTTGATATGACTCGTTATGAGCACAGACAAACCGTTTTAAAGGCAACGTGTGAATACAATAGGGTCGCCACTAAAGTTCGATATTTAAAACTGGCGCAGAGCGGGCAAATCGAAATGCTCACTCGAGAGATTAACCAGATTAATAATATCATGTTTTATAACGAGCAGGCTGTTGGCGCGTCACTGGATGATATTTTAAAAGGTCGTCAGGGGTTCTATGCCAAGATCGATGAAATTCGTGCCCAGATGTACAAAGATATTCGCGCCCATGGTGATATTAAGAAATACCTGGTTCGCACACCCGATGAGGGGATGATTTGCTCATTGGGAATGGAAATCATCGAGAACCACCGTAACGGCAAATTTCCAAGCACGATCAGTTCTAACTTCAAAGCCCTTTTGGATGTTGGGGTGCCCCATAATGAATTAAGTCTGCGAGCAACAGCTCGTCAATATGATCTGGCCATTGCCGATCTAGAGGCCAATGTCACTAATGCTAGCGGTTATCGCGTTGGCTATTGTGGGCAAATCACCCAACGTTTCATCAATACGATCGATCGACTCCTTCAGGTCACTGAAGAAGAATTAGCGATTCAAGAGCAACTTTATGAAACCAAGCTGGGTGAAAATCCGGCCTACAAAGAATGGCATGCTCGCACTTCGACGCTCGAGAAAGATCGGGAAACGTTAAAACGAGTTGTTACGACTATGCAGAAAGCATCACAAGATAGCAGTGTGATGTCTAAGAGTGAATTGCATCAGCGAATGGAAAATCTAAGGAACACTTTGTTTGGCTCAG